>NZ_JBPGXM010000029.1:0-32549 GCF_056755495.1 Leifsonia sp. KNZ12-8B | reverse complement strand
GCTCGGCGCCGGGCGCGGCAGCCGGCTCGGCAGTGGGCTCGGCAGCGGGCTCGGCAGCCGGCTCGGCAGCCGGCGGCGTCACGATCGGGGCGATGGTGATCGCCGGGACGTGCGGCGGCTCGACCTCGGGCTCCGGCTCGACCTCGGGCTCGGGCTCGGGCTCGGGCTCCGGCTCGGCCTCGGGCTCCGGGGCGGCCTCCGGCCCCGGCTGCACGACCGGGATGACGCCGGTCGCACCCGCGACCCACGGGCTGAACGTCGGCTGCGGCCCTGGCCGCTCGCGCCGCATGGGCAGGTCGTCGAAGCTGATCGCCACCGTCGGCGGCCCGACCCAGGCCCCTGCGTCCTCATCCTCCGGCTCGGGCTCCAGCTCGGGCTCGGGCTCCCCGGCATCGACCGGCTCGGTCGCCGGCACCTCGGCTACCGGCTCCACCACCGCCGGCTCCTCGGCCACCGGCTCCGCGACCGCCGGCTCCGCCGCCACCGGCTCCGCCTCCCTCACCTCCACCGGCGCCGCCGCATGCCGCGGCGGCCGCCGCAGCGGACCCGTCGCCGACACGATCGGGATCGCCGACGTGATGCGCGCGACCTCCGCCTCCAGCGCGCTGGCCAACTCGTCGTCGCTGTGACGCTCCCCGGCCGATCCGCGCTCCATACCAGAACATTACGACGCCCGTCCCCGGGGAGTCAGGGGGCACGAGGGGAAGAGGAGAAGTAGCATTCTCTCGATGAGCGCGACGATCCCGACCCCGTACGAAGACCTGCTGCGCGACGTCCTCGCGACCGGCAGCCGCAAGTCCGACCGCACCGGCACCGGGACGCGCAGCGTCTTCGGCCGGCAGCTGCGGTTCGACCTCGCCGAGGGGTTCCCCCTCATCACGACCAAGCGCGTCCACTTCAAGTCGATCGCGTACGAGCTGCTGTGGTTCCTCCGCGGCGAGAGCAATGTCGGCTGGCTGCAGGAGCACGGCGTCACCATCTGGGACGAGTGGGCCGACGAGCGCGGTGAGCTCGGCCCGGTGTACGGCGTGCAGTGGAGGTCGTGGCCGACCCCCGACGGCGGTCACATCGACCAGATCCAGCAGGTGATCGACACCCTCCGCCGCGACCCGGACTCGCGCCGCATCATCGTCTCGGCCTGGAACGTCGCCGAGATCCCCGACATGGCCCTCGCCCCCTGCCACGCCCTGTTCCAGTTCTACGTCGCCGACGGCAGGCTGTCGTGCCAGCTGTACCAGCGCAGCGCCGACCTGTTCCTCGGCGTGCCGTTCAACATCGCCAGCTACGCCCTCCTCACCCTCATGGTCGCCCAGCAGGTCGGCCTCGAGCCGGGCGAGTTCGTCTGGACCGGCGGCGACTGCCACATCTACGACAACCACGTGGAGCAGGTGAGCGAGCAGCTGACGCGCGACCCGTTCCCGGCCCCGCGGCTGCGCTTCGCCCGCACCCCGGACAGCATCTTCGACTACCGCTACGAGGACTTCGTGGTGGAGGACTACCAGCACCACCCGGCCATCCGCGCCGCCGTCGCCGTATGAGCGTCGCCCTCATCTGGGCCCAGGCCCACGACCGGGTCATCGGCGCGGGCGGAGTCATGCCGTGGCATCTGCCGGAGGACATGAAGCGTTTCCGCGCGCTGACCTCCGGCTTTCCGGTGGTCATGGGCCGCCGCACGTGGGAGTCGCTCCCCGAGCGCTTCCGCCCGCTGCCCGGCCGCCGCAACCTGGTGGTGACCAGGCAGCCCGGCTGGACCTCCCCCGGCGCCGAGGTCGTGCACACCGTCGAGGAGGCGCTGGCCGCCGAGCCCGCCGACGGCACGCTCTGGGTGATCGGCGGCGCCGAGCTCTACCGCCAGACCCTCCCCGCCGCCGACCGCATCGAGCTGACCGAGCTCGACCTCGCCGTCGACGGCGACACCCGCGCCCCGGAGCCGGGCCCGGAATGGCGCGCCGACCCCGCCTCCTCCGCCGACTGGCTGACGGCGGAGAACGGCATCCGATACCGCTTCACCACCCTGCGCCGCGCCTGACCGGCCGCGGTACATCAATGTCAGCGGCACCCGTTATGGTCGTCGGGTGGCATCGCGTTCGACCCTCCTCGTCGACGGTTTCCGGCTTGCCGCGTGGACGCTCGCGCCGATCGCCCTGACGGCAGCGGTCTCGATACTCGGGATCATGGCCTCGTCCGCCGGACCGGACGCCGCCGTGCTCCGTGCGTGGGCGCTTGCCTGCGCCGCCCTGCTCGGCACGCTGCTGCTCGTCAAAGGCATCCGCGACCACCGTTGGGGCCGCTCCCTCGAGAAGGCGCGTTATGACGCAGTGCGCGAACTCCACAACACGCTCGGCCCGGCTCTCGATCTGATGACCGAGCTGGCCATCCTCGATCCGTCCGAGAAGGCGGCGCGCGAGGCCCAGCTCGAGAAGATCGCGGACCAGTGCTGCGGCGCCCTCGTCGCCATGACGCCACGCGGTGTCGAGGCACGAGCCGTCGTCTTCGCGCTGAAGGCGGCTCCCGACCGGCTGGAGGCCATCGGGCGGTTCGGCCGGAACGACGTCCCTCGCCGCTTCCTGCTCGGCGAGCCCGCCGGCGAGGAGATCATGGAATACCTCCAAGCCGACCCGCCACTCGGCGCGCAGCTCTACCCCGATGTACGAAGGCGTGCGCCACGCGAGTACGAGGGTCGCAGCGACCGCTACCGCACGTTCGTCCGCGTCCCCATCTGGTCCAGCGGCGTGCTGTTCGGCATGCTCGTGATGGACGCTCCCAGGCCGAAGAGCCTTCTCGAGGGCGACACGCTCCTGGCGGAGCTGGTCGCGGCAGAGCTCGCCGCCGCCTTCGCCATCGCCGCACCCGGACCCCCTCCTCCGATGTCAGCCCCAGGGCATACACTCATCCCATGACCACCCACGTCGAAGTCTCGCCGGGCGGAATCGGCTTCGTCCGCACCACGGCGAAGAAGATCATCCCCGGCGAGCCCGCGGCCGCTCGCGGCGCGCGTCGACGTGCGTGGATCGCCGGCCGGAGCGAGGGCACCACCCCTTCCCCGACCGCGGGTGAGCGTTCGGCCTCCGCCGAGCGCACGTCGCGCTAGCTGCCGCTCGCTACAGCCCCGCCACCAGGTTCACCGTCGTCGCCAGGATGACCGAACCGAACAGGTACGACAGCAGCGTGTGCCGGAGGATCGCCTGCCGGATGTACGAGCTGCTGACGTTCGTGTCCGACACCTGGAACGTCATCCCGAGCGTGAACGCCAGATAGGCGAAGTCGCTGTACTTCGGCGGCTCGTCCTGGTTGAAGTCGATGCCGCCGTCCTTGAGGTAGTACATCCGCGCGTACCGCAGCGTGTACAGCGTGTGGACGAGCAGCCACGACAGCGCGACGCTCACCACCGCGAGCAGCGCCACGACGAGCTGGCGGCCGCCCGAGAGGTGCCGCGCGTCCACCACGATGTAGACGACGGCGACCACGCTGGCGGCGCTCGCGAGCAGCAGCAGGAGGTCGCTGGTCCGCCTCCCCGGGTCCTCCAGCGTCGCGTGCAGCCGGGTCTGCGTCGCGTCGAGCCGCCATACCCGCAGCCACACCCAGAGCACGTACACGACGCACGCGGCGGCCCAGCCTGCGATCACCGCGTAGCGCCACTGGTCGGCCACGCCCACGGCCACGCCGGTCAGCACCCCGGCCGCGAGCGCCACCGCCATGCGCAGCCGCGACCGTCCGCGTCCGCGCTCCACCTCATCCGTCACACTCGGATGCTCGCACACCGTGCCGCCCGTCGCCGTCGCCGCGCGCCGGTACGATCGGAACGTGACCACCGCCGCCTCGCCCCTCGCCGACCTCGACACCCCGGCCCTCCTCGCCGCCCGCGACGCCTTCTCGGCCGCGTACGACGAGCTGAAGGAGGCCCGCCTCACCCTCGACCTGACCCGCGGCAAGCCGGCGGCCGAGCAGCTCGACCTGTCGAACGACCTGCTCCGCCTGCCCGACGGCGAGTACCGCGACGCGTCCGGTCTCGACCTGCGCAACTACGGCGGCGCCGAGGGCCTGCCCGAGCTGCGCGAGATGTTCTCCGACGCCCTGCGCGTGCCTGTCTCGCGCCTGCTCGCGCTCGGCAACTCCAGCCTCACGCTGATGCACGACACGATCGTCCAGGCGCTGCTGCACGGCGTCCCCGGCGGCGACGCGCCGTGGGCGACCCGCCCGATCAGCTTCCTCGCGCCGGTGCCCGGTTACGACCGGCACTTCACCATCTGCGAGCGGTACGGCATCCGTCTGATCCCGGTCCCGATGAACGACGACGGACCCGACGTGGAGGCCGTGGCCTCGCTGCTCGCGGCCGACGACTCCATCAAGGGCATGTGGTGCGTCCCGGTCTACTCCAACCCGACCGGAGCGGTGTACAGCGAGGAGGTCGTGCGCGCCCTCGTCTCGCTGCCCGCCGCCCCCGACTTCCGCCTGTTCTGGGACAACGCGTACGCCGTGCACCACCTCACCGACGAGCGGCCCGAGCCGATCGACGTGCTCTCCCTGGCCGCCGAGGCCGGCAACCCGGACCGCCCGCTGATCTTCGCCTCCACCTCCAAGGTCACCTACCCGGGCGCCGGCGTGGCGTTCGTCGGGGCGTCGGAGGCGAATGTCGCCTGGTTCAAGCACAACCTGTCGGCGCAGAGCATCGGCCCCGACAAGATCAACCAGCTGCGTCACGTCCGTCTGCTCGGCGACGCGGCGGGCCTCGCGGAGCACATGGAGAAGCACCGCGCCATCCTCGCGCCCAAGTTCGACGCCGTCGACCGCGTGTTCCGCGACCGGCTCTCCCTCTGGGGGGCCGGCGAGTGGACGGCCCCGAAGGGCGGATACTTCGTCAGCCTCGACGTGCTGGAGGGTGCGGCCGCCCGCGCCGTCCAGCTCGCCAAGGAGGCGGGCATCGCCGTGACCCCCGCCGGCGCGACATTCCCGTACGGCGACGACCCGCGCGACGCCAACATCCGCATCGCCCCCACCTTCCCGCCGCTGGGTGAGCTGACGACGGCCCTGGAGGGGCTGTGCACGGCCATCCTGCTCGCGGAGGCGGAGACGCTGCTCGCCGCCCGGAGCTGACCGGCATGCAGGAGCCGCCGCGCGAGTGGACCGTCCGCGCCAGCGTGGAGGCCGACTGGCGTGCGTACCGCGACCTGCGGCTCGAGATGCTCGCCGACACCCCGATCGCGTTCCTCGAGACGCTGGACGACGCCCGCCGCCACTCCGAGGAGCACTGGCGCCGCCGCGCCGCGAACGCGTCGCCGACCGGGCGGCTGTTCGCGGCGGTCGCGCCGGACGGCAGCTGGCTCGGCAGCATGGGCGGCTTCCATGCGACGGGCGCCCCCGACCCGCACCTCGTGGGCGTGTACGTCACGCCGGAGTACCGCGGCCGGGCGGCGGGCGTCACCGACGCGCTGCTCGACGCGGTCATCGACTGGGCGCGCGGTCGCGGCGACCGGCTGCTGCTGGAGGTGCACGAGCACAACGCGCCGGCCATCCGCTACTACGAGCGCCGCGGCTTCACGTTCACCGGCAACACGCTGCCGTATCCGCTCGACCGCACCGCGACGGAGCGGGAGATGGCGCTGCCGCTCGGCTGAGCGGCCACGCTAGATCTCCCCGAAACCCGTCTCGACCAGCGCGGCGAGGGCGTCGACGGCCTCCCGGCCCTCGAGGTCGTCCGTCGCGATCGTCGCCGTCGACCCCGCGGTGAGCCCGAGCGACATGACGCCGAGCAGGCTCTTCGCATCCTTGCCGTTGACCGTCACCTTCGCCGGGAACGTGTTGGCGAGCTTGACGAAATCCGCCGCCGGGCGCGCGTGCAGGCCCTGCGGGTTGCGCACGAGCACCTCGCGCACGTACCGGCCGCCCGCCTCGCTCGGGGGTGTGGAGGCCGCGGCCGGCTCGGCAGCGGCCGGCTCGGCCGGCGACGCCTCCTCCCCGGCCCATGCGGTCCGCGCGCCCTCGGCCGCGGCTGCGACCCCGGCCAGGTCCGCACCGGTCTCGGCCGCGACGGACGCCGCCACACCGCCCTCCACGAACGGCACGTCCACGACCCGCACCCGTGCGCGCTCGTCCTCCGGAAGCATGTCGAGCACCGTCTCGGCGGTGAGCAGCGCCGAGCCGAGGTCGCTGATGACGACCACCCCCGCGCCCGCGTCCGCCTCGCCGACCGCCGACATCACCTTCGTGAAGCTGGTCCCGATGCCGCCGTCGTCCGTCCCGCCCGCGGCGAGCAGCCGGACCGACGGCGCCATCTGCCCCGCGAGGGCGACGGCGCCGGCAGCCAGCTGCTCGCTGTGCGAGACGAAGACGATGCCGATCCGGTCACTCATCCGTGACCCCCGCGGCGGCGCGCAGGAGCAGCGCCGTCGACTGCGCGCCGGGGTCGCGGTGGCCGGCGGACCGCTCGCCGAGGTAGCTCGCCCTGCCCTTGCGGGCGACGAGCGGCTCGGTGGCCGCTGCGCCCTGCTCGGCGGCCTCCGCGGCCGCCGCGAGGATGTCGTGCGCCGAGGCGCCCCCGTCCTGCGCGGCGGCCGCGGCGTCGACCGCCGGGGTCCAGGCGTCGACCATCGTCTTGTCGCCGGGCTCCGCCTTGCCGCGGGACACGATCCCGTCGCGGGCCGCCCTGAGCATCGCCACGAGCGTCGCTCCGTCGATCTCCTCGGCCGTGCCCGCCGGCTCCGCCGCCTTCAGGAAGGCGGTGCCGTAGAGCGGGCCGGAGGCGCCGCCGCCCGTCGAGATCAGCGTCATCGCGACCGCCCGCAGGGCGGCGCCGGGCGCCGACCCCTCCGGCAGCCCGTCGAGCGCCGTGACCGCGGCGCGCAGGCCGCGGTCCATGTTCTCGCCGTGGTCGCCGTCGCCGATCTCGCGGTCGAGGGTGTTCAGCTCGTGCTTGTGCTCCCCGATGGCCGCCGCAGCGGCGGTCATCCAGGCCCGCACCCAGTCCGTGTCCAGCGTCATCGACGCGTCCTTCCTCTCAGTCCAGCTCGTGTCTCTGTTCGCGCGCGGTGCCCGGCGCGGTCACTCGCCCCAGCGCAGGGCGGCCGTGTGCACCGGTGCGTCCCACAGGGCGGTGAGCTCGTCGTCCAGCTTCAGCACGGTGATGGAGGCGCCCTGCATCTCCAGCGAGGTGACGTAGCTGCCCACGAGCGACCGGGACAGGGTGATGCCGCGCTCGTCGAGGATCTCGGCGGCGCGGCGGAACAGGATGTAGAGCTCCGACAGCGGCGTCCCGCCCATCCCGTTGACGAAGAGCAGCACCCGGTCGCCGGACGAGAACGGCAGATCGCCGAGGATCGCCTCCATCATCCGGTCCACCAGCCGGTCGGCCGGCTCGAGCTTGATCCGCTCGCGGCCGGGCTCGCCGTGGATGCCGACGCCGAACTCGATCTCGTCCTCGGGGAGGACGAAGCCGGGCTCCCCCGCGTGCGGCACGGTGCCGTCGGTGAGGGCGAGGCCGATCGAGCGGACGCTGGCGTTCACCCGCTCGGCGACCGCTGTGACGGCGTCCAGGTCGTCGCCGCGATCGGCCGCAGCGCCCGCGATCTTCTCCACGAGCACGGTCCCGGCGACGCCGCGGCGGCCCGCGGTGTAGAGGGAGTCCTGCACGGCGACGTCGTCGTTCGTGACGACGGAGCGCACCTGGATGCCCTCGGCGCCGACCAGGTCGGCCGCCGTCTCGAAGTTCAGCACGTCTCCGGTGTAGTTCTTGACGATGTGGAGGACGCCGGCGCCGCCGTCGGCGGCCTTGGTCGCCTCCACGATCGGCATCGGCGTCGGCGAGGTGAAGACCTCGCCCGGAACGGCGGCGTCGAGCATCCCCCTGCCGACGAAGCCGGCGTGGAGGGGCTCGTGGCCGCTGCCGCCACCGCTGACCAGGCCGACCTTGCCGCGCACAGGGCCATCGGCCCGTGCGACGAACTTCGGATCCTGCGACACCCTCACGATGTCGGCGTGAGCCCGGCCGAACCCGGCGAGGGACTCGGTCACGACGTCGGGCACGTCGTTGATGAGCTTCTTCATCGAAACCCTTCCTTTCCATTCCGGTGGGGCGGTCCCCACCTCGTCAATGCGTCGCCGCCACCCATTCGTCGAGCTTCGCGGCCGCGGCCCCGGAGTCGATGGCGTGGGCGGCGACCGCCATGTGCGAACGGAACCGATCCAGGATGGACTCCTGGACCCTCGACGGGTCGGACGCGAGCTCGTAGGACACGAGCCCGGCCGCCGCGTTGAGCAGGACGATGTCGCGCACGGGGCCCTCTTCGCCCGCGAGCACGGCACGCACGACGGCCGCGTTGTACGCGGCGTCCTTGCCGAGCAGGTCCTCGATCCGCGCCCGGGGCAGTCCCAGGTCGCGCGGGTCGATGTCGTGCTCGGTGACGAGGCCCCTCGAGACCTCCCAGACATGGCTGTGACCGGTGGTCGACAGCTCGTCGAGCCCGTCGTCGCCGCGGAAGACCAGCGCGGTCGCGCCGCGGGTCTGGAACACGCCGACGATGAGCGGGATGCGGTCGAGCGTCGCGACGCCGACCGCGGACGCCTCGGGCCGCGCCGGGTTGCACAGCGGGCCGAGGTAGTTGAAGACGGTCGGCACGCCGAGCTGCGACCGCACCGGGCCGGCGTTGGCGAACCCCGGATGGAACGCGCTCGCGAACGCGAAGGTGATCCCGGTGGTCTGCAGCACCTCGGCGACGCGCTCCGGCGGCAGGGTCAGGTCGATCCCGAGCGCGGCGAGCACATCGGACGAGCCCGACGAGGAGCTCGCCGCCCGGTTGCCGTGCTTGATCACCGGCACACCGGTCGCCGCCGCGATGATCGAGGCCGTCGTCGACACGTTCACCGTGCCGAACCGGTCGCCTCCCGTGCCGACGATGTCGAGCGCCATCGGGTCGACCGGCAGCGGGACGGCGTGGTCCAGGATGGCGTCGCGGAAGCCGACGATCTCGTCGACGGTCTCGCCCTTGGCCCGCAGCGCCACCAGGAACGCGGCCAGCTGGGCCTCCGTCGCCTCCCCCGTCATGACCTGGTTCATGGCCCACGCCGCGTCCGCCACGCTGAGATCGTCGCCCGCGAGGAGGGCGGTGAGCACGGAGGACCAGGACTGCGATGGGGCCATGTCACGATCCTATGGGGACGCGACACGCCACGGGGAGCATCGTTCCGGGCGCCGCCCGAGCCGGGTCCCACCGGAATCGAGGCTGATTCTTGCCTGCCAGGTGAGAAAACCACGGGTTCTTTTCAGCCATAATGGGTTACGTGACGAGCACCTCAATTTCTCCCGCTGCGACCGCGCCGGCCATCAACCGGCCCAACGTCGTCGCCGTCGGCACGATCGTCTGGCTCGGCTCCGAGGTGATGTTCTTCGCGGGTCTGTTCGCGATCTACTTCACGCTCAAGTCGACCTCTCCCGATCTGTGGGCGGCGGAGACCCAGCACCTGAACATCCCCTACTCGCTGACGAACACGATCATCCTGGTCGCCAGTTCGTTCACCTGCCAGTTCGGGGTGTTCGCGGCGGAGCGCCTGCAGCCGCGCCGCACGAGCTGGAGCCCGGCCAAGTGGGGAATGGTCGAGTGGTTCACGCTCTCGTACATCCTCGGCGCGGTCTTCGTGTCCGGGCAGATCCTCGAGTACGCGACGCTGGTCTCCGAGGGCATCTCCCTCAGCTCCAACGCGTACGGCTCTGCGTTCTACCTGACCACCGGTTTCCACGGCCTGCACGTGACCGGCGGTCTCATCGCCTTCCTGCTCGTGATCGGCCGCGCGTTCGCGGTCAAGACCTTCGGCCACAAGGAGGCGACCAGCGCCATCGTCGTCTCGTACTACTGGCACTTCGTCGACGTCGTGTGGATCGGGCTGTTCGCGGTCATCTACATCATCCGATAGAAACAGGAGCTGACCTCACCCCATGCGTCCCCGACTCTCCGGTAAAGCACCGAACGGCACCGCGGCGAAGCCCGTCCGCAAGACAGGCCGTCGTCACCCCATCGCCACGGTCGCGCTGCTCGTCGTCGGCCTCGGCCTCACCGGTGGCGCCTACGCCGCCGTCACCACCACGACCGCGTCCGCCGAGACGGCCCCCGCGGCCGCCTCGCAGGCCAGCGTCGACGAGGGCAAGAAGCTCTTCCAGGCCAACTGCGCCACCTGCCACGGCATGGAGGCCCAGGGCACCGAGGTCGCCCCGAGCCTGATCGGCGTCGGTGCGGCGTCGGTCGACTTCCAGGTCGGCACCGGCCGCATGCCGATGCAGATGCAGGGCCCGCAGGCCCAGGAGAAGCCGGTCCAGTTCACCGACGAGCAGGTCGCGGCCCTGGCCGCCTACGTCGCCTCGCTCGCCCCCGGCCCGTCGATCCCCGAGCAGAAGTACCTCGACGGCAAGGGCGACGCCGCCCGCGGCGCCGAGCTGTTCCGCATCAACTGCGCGATGTGCCACAACGTCGCCGGCGCCGGCGGTGCGCTCACCGAGGGCAAGTACGCGCCCGCGCTCACCGGCGTCAGCGCCCAGCACATCTACGAGGCCATGATCACGGGCCCGCAGAACATGCCGGTCTTCAACGACCTGAACATCGACCCGCAGGGCAAGGCCGACATCATCACGTACCTCAAGTTCATCCAGAACAACCCGTCCCCCGGCGGGTTCGAGCTCGGCAACCTCGGCCCGGTGGCCGAGGGCCTGTTCCTCTGGATCTTCGGCCTCGGCGCCATCGTGGCCCTCACCGTGTGGATCACGGCGAAGTCCAACTAGCCGGCCGGTACTTGAGCGTAGAAACAGCGTAAGAAGGAGAACAATGGCACAGGACGAGAACGGCGGTCACGAGCTGACGCCTGCTGGATCGTCAGCCGCCGACCAGCACCGTACCGGCGATGTCGGGACGGCGGTCGTCGTCCGCGACGCCGTCGAGAACCCCGGCTTCCCGCCGCACCGCCCGCGGGTCACCGACCTCGACCCCAAGAAGGAGCGCCGTGCGGAGCGCACGGTCTACACGCTGTTCTACCTGTCGATCGTCGGCAGCGTCTGGGCGGTGGCCGCCTACCTGGCGTTCCCGATCAACGAGAGCGACCTCGGCTCCGTCCGCCTGAACAACCTGTTCATCGGCATCGGCGGCGCGCTCGCCCTCCTCGCGATCGGCATCGGCGCCGTGCACTGGGGCAAGGCCCTCATGCACGAGAAGGAAGGCGTCGACCTCCGTCACCCGGTGCGCGGCAGCGTTCAGACCACCGAGCGCGCGGCGGAGATCTTCCGCCAGGCCGACGAGGAGTCCGGCTTCAGCCGCCGCACCCTGGTGCGCAACAGCCTCATCGGCGCCCTGATCGCCTTCCCGCTGCCCGCCGTCGTCCTGTTCCGCGGTCTCGCGCCGCAGGGTGAGGACCCGGCCGAGCTGCTGGCCAACACGATGTGGAAGAAGGGCGTCCGCCTCACCCGCGACCCCTCCGGCACCCCGATCAAGGCGTCGGACGTCACGCTCGGCAGCGCCTTCCACGTCATCCCGGAGGGGCTCAACGACTCCGAGAACCTGCTGGAGGAGAAGGCCAAGGCGGCCGTGCTCCTCATGCGCCTCAAGCCCGAGGACCTGCACGTGTCCAAGGGCCGCGAGAACTGGAACTACGACGGCATCGTCGCGTACTCCAAGATCTGCACGCACGTCGGCTGCCCGGTGGCGCTGTACGAGCAGCAGACCCACCACCTGCTCTGCCCGTGCCACCAGTCGCAGTTCGACATCACGCACGAGGCGCAGGTCATCTTCGGACCGGCGAAGCGACCCCTGCCGCAGCTGCCGATCACCGTTGACGCCGACGGTTACCTGGTCGCCCGCAGCGACTTCACCGAGCCCGTCGGCCCGAGCTTCTGGGAGCGTCATTGAGCACCACAGCCGCCGCACCCGCGGCAACCACGACGGCCTCGAAGGGCGGGTTCACGGCAGCGGCCGCGAACTACCTCGAGGACCGCACCAGCATCTCGGGCGCCGTCAAGGAGTTCGGACGCAAGATCTTCCCCGACCACTGGTCGTTCCTGCTGGGTGAGGTGGCGCTCTACAGCTTCATCGTCATCCTGCTCTCCGGCACCTTCCTGACCTTCTTCTTCCAGGCGTCGATGGCCGAGGTCGTGTACCACGGCTCCTACGTCCCGCTGAAGGGCATCCAGATGTCGGCGGCGATGGAGTCGACGCTCAACATCTCGTTCGAGGTGCGCGGCGGCCTGCTGGTCCGGCAGATCCACCACTGGGCGGCACTGCTGTTCGTGGCGGCCATCGGCCTCCACATGCTCCGCATCTTCTTCACCGGCGCGTTCCGCAAGCCGCGCGAGCTCAACTGGGTGATCGGCTTCGTGCTGTTCATCCTCGCGATGGCCGAGGGCTTCACCGGCTACTCCCTCCCGGACGACCTGCTCTCGGGCAACGGCCTCCGCATCATCGACGGCCTGATCAAGGGCCTGCCGGTGGTCGGCACCTGGATCTCGTTCCTGCTGTTCGGCGGCGAGTTCCCCGGCACGGCCATCGTCGGCCGTCTGTACACGCTGCACATCCTGCTGCTGCCCGCGCTCGTGGTCGCGTTCATCGCGCTGCACCTGATGTTCGTGGTCATCCACAAGCACACGCAGTACGCGGCGCCCGGACGCACGCAGGGCAACGTGGTCGGTTACCCGGTCCTCCCGGTGTACGCGGCCAAGGCCGGCGGCTTCTTCTTCATCGTGTTCGGCGTCGTCGTCCTGATGGCGTCGCTCTTCACGATCAACCCGATCTGGAACTACGGCCCGTACGACCCCTCCCCGGTGTCCGCGGGTACGCAGCCCGACTGGTACATCGGCTTCGCCGACGGCGCGCTGCGTCTGGTCCCGCCGGGCTGGGAGTTCGTCTGGCTGGACCGCACCTGGTCGTTCAACATCATCGTCCCGGTCGCGATCCTCGGTCTGTTCATCGTCACCGTCATGATCTACCCGTTCATCGAGGCATGGATCACGGGCGACAAGCGCGAGCACCACATCCTGGACCGTCCGCGCAACGCGGCGACCCGTACGGCCATCGGTGCCGCCGGCGTCACGTTCTACGCGGTCTTCTGGGCTGCGGCCAGCTCGGACCTCATCGCGACGCACTTCAAGCTGACGATGGAGGGTGTCATCCACACCCTGCAGGCGCTGCTCTTCCTCGGCCCGCTCATCGCCTTCGTGGTGACGCGCCGGGTCTGCCTCGCCCTGCAGAAGAAGGACCGCTCGATCGCCCTGCACGGCTACGAGTCGGGCCGCATCGTCAAGCTCCCGGGCGGCGAGTTCATCGAGGTCCACGAGCAGCTCAGCGACTACGAGCGCTGGCGTCTGGTGAGCTTCGAGGCCTACGAGCCGCTGATGCTGCGCCCGAACAAGCGCGGCAAGATCACCGTCGGCAACCGGATGCGCGCGGGACTCTCCCGCTGGTTCTTCGAGGACCGCATCCTGCCCCCGACCCGGGGTGAGCTCGAGTCGGGTCACGGTCACCACTGACCGTTCCACCCGCCGTGGAAGCGCCGGCCGCGTTCAACGCGCCGGCGCTTTCGCGTATCCGCCGCCGCATCAGCCGCCCCATCCGCTGCTGACCGACCCTGGAGACGCCGCCGTGACCGCCTTCGACGCCGACCGCCTGAACCGCCTCGCCTCGTGGCTGCGCTGTCCGGTGTGCGGTGACGACCTCTCCCCCGTCGACCGGCTCGCGCTCGGCTGCGCGAACGGCCACCGCCACGACGTGAACAAGCGCGGGTACATCTCCCTGCTCGGCCCCGGCACGAAGCACGTGGGCGACACCGCGGCGATGCTCGACGCGCGGGAGGCCGTACTCGAGAGCGGCCTCTACTCCCCCATCGCGGACGCGCTCGCCACGACAGCGACCGCCGTCGACGCGGACCGTCCCGTGACCGACATCCTCGATGCGGGCGCCGGCACCGGCCATTACCTGCGGTCGGTGCTGACTGCGCTACCGGCCGCCCGCGGCCTGGCGATGGACCTCTCCGCCCCGGCCGTCGCCCGGGCCGCCCGCTCGGTCGGCGCAGCGGAGGGCCGCATCGACGGGCTCGTCGCCGACACGTGGCGCCCGCTGCCGGTCCGCACGAACCGCTGCGACCTCCTCCTCGACGTCTTCGCCCCGCGCAACCTGCCGGAGTTCCATCGGGTGCTCCGCCCGGGAGGCTCCCTCATCGTCGTGGTGCCCCGCGCCGACCACCTCGTCGAGCTGCGCGCCGCCGGCAGCATGCTCGACATCCCCGAGGACAAGGCCGAGGAGCTGATCACCGCCTCAGCGCCCCTGTACGCCCTCCAGACGCGCGAACACATCGCGGCCGACCTCCCGCTCACCCCTGAGCTTTACGACGCGCTGATCGGGATGGGCCCGTCCGCGCACCACGCCGCCGCCCGCGCTACGGCTGACGCCCCGGCCGTCCCGGCACGCACGCACCTCTCGGTGGACGTCCTCCACCTCACCGCACGCCCGTAACCGCCTCCCCGCTCCCGCCCGGACGGCATCGAGGGGCGCCATTCTGCCGGTATTCAGCGGGAGTTCCGACACAACGACGCCCCTCGGCGCCTGCAGCACACCAGCGGGCATGCAGAAGGGGCCGCCTCCCGGAGGAGGCGGCCCCTGTCAGCGGCGCGGTTGCTCAGCGAGCGAAGTAGCCGCGGTAGTACTCGTAGACCCAGCCCACGATGCAGACCAGGGCGAACGCGACGCCGATGAAGCAGATCCAGAAGCCCACGGCGAGACCGAGGATGACCAGGCCCGCGCCGAAGGCGAGCGCCACCGGCCACCAGCTCCACGGGCTGAAGTGACCGAGCTCGGCGTCACCGTCGTCGATGTTGGCGTCGAGGCGGTCCTCCGGCAGCTCACCGCCCTGCGAGGCGTGCGAGCGGCCGATGTAGAACGCGAGGAACGCGGCCAGGATCGCGCTCAGGACGAGTGCGACGGTGCCCACCCACTCCACACGCTGGTGGAACGGGTCGAGCAGGTTCCACAGCGTGTAGACCGCGGCCGAGAGGATGAAGAAGATCGCGAGGATCCAGAACAGGATGGCGTTTGCTCTCATGGGCTACTTCACCTCGTCGTTCGCGATGTCGAGCACCGGGGCGTCCGGCGCGTCCTTGGCCCCGCCGACCCCGACCGGGATGCCGGCCTCGGGGTGGTTCAGGTCGAACGCCGGCGACTCCGAACGGATGCGCGGGATCGACGTGAAGTTGTGGCGCGGCGGCGGGCAGCTGGTGGCCCACTCGAGCGAACGGCCGTAGCCCCACGGGTCGTTGACCGTCACCTTGGGCGCGTTGCGCGCCGTCAGGTACACGTTCACGAAGAACGGGATCATCGAGATCGCGAGGATGCCGGCGCCGATCGACGACAGCTGGTTCATCCAGGTGAAACCGTCCGACGGGAGGTAGGTCGCGTACCGTCGCGGCATGCCGACGACGCCCAGCCAGTGCTGCACGAGGAACGTCGTGTGGAAGCCGATGAACAGCAGCCAGAAGTGCCACTTGCCCAGGCGGTCGTTGAGCATCTTGCCCGTCCACTTCGGCCACCAGAAGTAGAAGCCGGCGAACATCGCGAACACCACGGTTCCGAAGACCACGTAGTGGAAGTGGGCGACAACGAAGTATGTGTCGGACACGTGGAAGTCCAGCGGCGGCGAGGCGAGGATGACACCCGTCAAACCACCGAAGGTGAACGTGATGAGGAAGCCGATCGACCACAGCATGGGCGACTCGAAGGTGAGCGAGCCGCGCCACATGGTGCCGACCCAGTTGAAGATCTTCACACCGGTCGGGACCGCGATCAGCATCGTCATCAGCGAGAACCACGGCAGGAGGACGCCGCCGGTGACGTACATGTGGTGCGCCCACACCGTCACGGACAGGGCCGCGATGGCGATCGTCGCGTAGATCAGCGTCTTGTACCCGAAGATCGGCTTGCGGCTGAACACCGGGAAGATCTCCGACACGATGCCGAAGAACGGCAGCGCGATGATGTACACCTCGGGATGGCCGAAGAACCAGAACAGGTGCTGCCAGAGCAGCGCTCCACCGTTCGCCGGGTCGTAGATGTGGGCGTCGAAGACGCGGTCGGCGGCCAGCGCGAACATCGCGGCGGCGAGCACCGGGAAGGCCATCAGCACGAGGATCGAGGTCACCAGGGTGTTCCAGGTGAAGATCGGCATGCGGAACATGGTCATGCCCGGGGCGCGCATCGTGATGATCGTGGTGATGAAGTTCACGCCACCGAGGATGGTGCCGAAGCCGGAGAGACCGAGGCCGAGCACCCAGAGGTTGCCGCCGACCCCTGGCGAGAACGTCGTACTCGACAGCGGTGTGTAGGCGAACCAGCCGAAGGACGCGGCGCCCTGCGGGGTGAGGAAGCCGGCGACCGCGATCAGCGAGCCGAAGGAGTAGAACCAGTAGGCCAGCGCGTTCAGTCGCGGGAACGCGACGTCGGGGGCGCCGATCTGCAGCGGCATCAGCACGTTGGCGAAGCCCGCGAACAGCGGCGTCGCGAACATCAGCAGCATGATCGTGCCGTGCATGGTGAACAGCTGGTTGTACTGCTCCTTGGTGGCCACCACCTGCAGGCCCGGCTCGAACAGCTGGGCACGGATGATGAGGGCCATCACGCCGCCGATGAGGAAGTACACGAACGACGAGACGAGGTACATGTACCCGATCGTCTTGTGGTCCGTCGACGTGATGTAGTTCACGAGGATGTTGCCCTTGCGCTCCACTCCGTTGGCGGAGAGGATCGTGGGCCTCGGGGTGGGCGCCGCGGTCGCGCCGGGGGCCGGTGCAGTCGTCGTCATGATCTGTCCTACTCGTTACCCGGGGTCACTCGTCGCCCTTGGGGGCGCCCGTACCAGGCAGGTTGCTGTTGCGGTCGTACTCGGAGCCCAGCTGGCCCTCGTAGCCCTTGTCGCGGAGGCTCTGGATGTGGGCGTCGTACTCGTCCTGCGACACGATCTTCACGTTGAAGAGCATCGCCGAGTGGTACTCGCCGCAGAGCTCGGCGCACTTGCCGACGAACGTGCCGGTGCGGCCCGTCGTCTCGAAGTACATGTAGTTGGTCTTGCCGGGGATGACGTCCTTCTTGTAGAGCATCGCCGGAACCCAGAACGAGTGGATCACATCGCGCGAGTCGAGCTGGATGGTGATCTTCTTGTTCTCGGGCAGGTACAGGGTCGGGATCTCGCCCTCCTGGACCGAGCCGGGGGTGGCGCTGTTGTCGTCCGGCTGCACCTGCACGCCCGGGTCGTAGACGTCGTCGTCGACGTAGTTGAAGTCCCACGCCCACTGCTTGGCGTAGACCTGGATCTTGAGGTCCGGGTTCTTCCAGGGCTGCTCGATCTCGGCCTGGTCGCGCGCGGTGAAGGCGAAGAAGCCGAGCACCAGGATCAGCGGCACGATCGTGTAGAAGATCTCGATCGGCATGTTGTACCGCAGCTGGACCGGGAGGCCGGTCTGCCCCTTGCGGCGACGGTAGACGATGACCGCCCAGAGGATCAGGCCCCAGACGATGATGCCGACGATCAGGAGGACGATCCAGCTGGTCACCCAGAGGCCGCTGACCCGCTCGGTGTGGTTGGTGACGGGCTGCTCGCCCTCCACGAACCCGGGCAGGAATCCGTGCAGCTGGGCCTGGGTGCATCCCGCGAGCACGATAGCGAGTGTCGCTGCGATCGGGATGGCAGCCCATCGAAGACGGCGATTGTGACGCACCGGTGACCTTTCGAGTGACTCTTGGACGGTTCACAGCCACACGTGGGTGGCTGTCTCTACCCTACTCCGACTGAGCACCCGATCCGAACACGACGGGCCGCCCACAAGGGGCGGCCCGTTACGTTCTCGTGTGCTACAGGAGGCTCAGTGGAAGGAGTCTCCGCAGGCGCAGGACCCCGTCGCGTTGGGGTTGTCGATGGTGAAGCCCTGCTTCTGGATCGTGTCCTCGAAGTCGATGGTGGCGCCGTCGAGATACGGCACGCTCATCTTGTCGACGATGACCTCCACGCCGTCGAAGTCGACGGTGGCGTCGCCGTCGAGCATGCGCTCGTCGAAGTACAGCTGGTAGATCAGGCCGGAGCAGCCGCCCGGCTGCACGGCGACGCGGAGACGCAGGTCGTCGCGGCCCTCCTGCTCGAGCAGGCTCCTGACCTTGCCTGCTGCGGCGTCGGTCAGGCCGACCCCGTGGGCCTTGGTCGCGGTGAGCGTTGTGTCGGTCATGGGACTCCAATACGGGATGCGTTGGGACTCCGGTGCGGAGTCAGAAGGATTGTACGTCGGTTTTCCGGGAACGGGCCGTGTTCAGCGCGTGCGCCCGTCGAGCCGGGCGAGCAGCAGCGCCTCGGTCAGGGCTGCGCGCTTGAACACGCCGAGGTGGAGGGACTCGTTCGGGCTGTGCGCGCGCGTGTCCGGGTCCTCGACTCCGGTCACGAGGATCTGCGCCTCCGGGAACTCGCGGACCAGATCGGCGATGAAGGGGATCGAGCCGCCGATGCCGGTCTCGACCGCCTCCTTCCCCCACGCGTCGGCCATGGCGCGCTTGGCTTCGACGGCCGCCCAGCCGGAGGTGTCCACGAGGAACGGGTCGCCCAGGTCGACGTCGCTGATTTCGAGGTGCGCGCCGAACGGGGCGTGGGCGCGCAGGTGGCGCTCCAGCGCCGCGAAGGCGTCGGCGGCCGGCTGCCCGGGGGCGACGCGGGCGCTGACGCGGACCGCGACGGAGGGCAGGAGGGTGTTGGAGGCGTTGGCGACGCTCGGCGCGTCGATGCCGGTGATCGTGACGGTCGGCTGATCCCACATCCGCGACAGGATCGGGCCGGTCCCGATGGGGGTGACCCCGTCGAGCAGCGCCGCGTCGGCCCGGAACTGCTCCTCGCTCAGCTCCGGCGGCTGCTGGCCGCTCTCGTAGGAGAGGAATCCGTCCACCGCGACCGATCCCGCGTCGTCGTGCAGCGTCGCGAGCAGCTTCATGGCGGCGAGCATCGCGTCGGGGGCTGCGCCGCCGTACATCCCGGAGTGCGAGGCGTGCTCGAGCGTGGAGACGGTCAGCTTGAACGTGACGTTGCCCCGCAGCGACACGGTGAGGCCGGGGGTCTCGGTGTCGACGTTGTCGGAGTCGGCGACGATGATGACGTCGGCCGCCAGCGCCTCCTTGTTCTCCGCGAGGAAGTTCGCGAACGAGCGGGAGCCGAACTCCTCCTCCCCCTCGATGAAGACGGCGAGGCCGAGGTCGAAGTCGGTGCCGAGCGCCTCCACGAGCGCCCGGACGGCGGCGACGTGCGCCATGACGCCCGCCTTGTCGTCGGCGGCGCCGCGGCCGTAGAGCCGGTCGCCGCGGACCGTCGGCTCGAACGGCGCCGTGTCCCAGTTCGCGGCGTCTCCCTGCGGCTGCACGTCGTGGTGGGCGTAGAGGAGGACGGTCGGCCGGCCGTTCCTGGCGGCGCGCGTCGCGAGGACCGCGGGCTGGCCGAGCTCGGACCCGCGGATGGGCGCCTGCTTGACGACGACGCTCTCAAAGGCGCCTGTCGCCTCGAACAGCGCCGCCACCGCATCGGCGCTCTCGCGCACCCGCTCGGGGTCGTACGCGGCCCACGAGACCGAGGGGATGCGGACGAGGCGGGACAGGTCGGCGAAGGCGGCGGGCAGGCCCGTCTCCAGCGCTTCCGTGACGCGGACCTCGGTGTCGTTCTGTTCGGTGACGGGGGTCGGCTGCGAGTCTGTCATGCGGGTAATCTTAAGCGGACCCCACAACCGAAGGCTGACCGTTGGCGAAACGACAGAACCCGGCGACCGAGGCGGAGACGCCGGTCACCGAGACCCCAGAACAGACGGCCGAGCGCCTCAAGCAGGGCAAGAACGCCCCCACGCCGAGCCGCCGCGAGCAGGAGGCCGCCCGCAAGCGCCCGCTGGTGCCGAACGACCGCAAGGAGGCGGCCCGTCAGGCGCGGCAGAAGACGCAGGAGGCGCGCGAGAAGGCGCGCGTCGGCATGGCGAACGGCGACGAGCGCTACCTCACCCAGCGCGACCGCGGCCCGCAGCGCCGCTACGTGCGCGACTACGTCGACGCCCGCTTCTCGATCGGCGAGTTCCTCATCCCGGTGATGCTCGTCGTGATCGTGCTGAGCTTCCTGCCGTGGGCGTTCCTGCAGGTGTGGGCGCTGTTCGCACTGTGGGGCTTCTTCCTCATCGCGGTGATCGACTGCATCGTCCTCGGCTTCCTGGTCACGCGCCGCATCGGCGACAAGTTCGGCAAGACCAAGGTCGAGCGCGGCCTGCGCTGGTACGCGGCCATGCGTGCGCTGCAGCTGCGCGTCATGCGCCTGCCGAAGCCGCAGGTCAAGCGCGGCCAGTACCCGAGCTGACGTGACGATCGTCGCAGCGGCCGACGGCTCCGCCCTCGGCAATCCCGGTCCGGCCGGGTGGGCCTGGTACGTCGACGACGACCGCTGGTCGGCCGGAGGCTGGCCGCACGGGACCAACAACCAGGGCGAGCTGATGGCCGTCATCGACCTCCTGGAGGCCACCGCCCACGTCGACGACGACCTGCGCATCCTGTGCGACAGCCAGTACGTCATCAACGCGGTCACCAAGTGGATGGCCGGCTGGAAGCGCAAGGGCTGGCGCAAGGCTGACGGCTCCCCCGTGCTCAACCGCGAGCTGCTCGAACGGCTCGACCGCGCCCTCCACGGCCGCCGTTACACCTTCGAGTGGGTGAAGGGGCACGCCGGCCACGAGCTCAACGAGGCCGCCGACCAGCGCGCCCGCGCCGTCGCGACCGCGTACCAGAAGGGCGACCCCATCCCGATCGGGCCTGGCTGGCCGAATGCGGCCGAGGAGGCTGCGCTCGCTCGCGGCGAGGCGGTCCACCGCCCGGCCGCGCCTGCCGCCGAGCCGGAGCCGACCGCGGCGGAGGACGCCGCGCTGGAGTTCGACCTGTTCGACGGCCTCCCGCTGGACGAGGTCGAGTCGGACGAGGCCGTCGTCGCGCGCCTGGAGCGCGAGCTGCTCGAGCCGGCGGTGCGCTCCGACGCCTCCCGCCTGGCCGAGCTGCTGCATCCCGACTTCGAGGAGATCGGCCGCAGCGGCCGGCTCTGGGGCCGCGACGCGCTGATCGAGTCGCTCGCCGACGAGCGCCCGGCCGCCGTCGGGCTGGAGGTACTCGGCACCGAGCGCGTGGCCGATGGCGTCATCCTGCTGACCGCGCGCACGAGCGACGACCGCGGCGACAGCCTGCGCAGCTCGCTCTGGGTGCGATCCGGTTCGCGCTGGCGGCTACGCTTCCACCAGGGCACGCCGGAGGCGTAGCAGCCCGCGGTTGATCTCCCGCGCCCACAGCGGGCCGCGGTAGAGGAACGCGGTGTAGCCCTGCACCAACGTGGCTCCGGCATCCAGCCGCTCCTGCACGTCCTCGGCCGTCTCGACGCCGCCGACGGAGATGACGCACAGCTCGGCCGGCACGGTCGCGCGGATCAGGCGCAGCACCTCCAGCGAGCGGGCGGCGAGCGGTGCGCCGGAGAGACCGCCGGCACCGGCGGCCTCGACGACAGCGGGGTCGGTGCGCAGCCCGTCGCGCGAGATCGTGGTGTTCGTCGCGATGATGCCGGCGAGGCCGAGATCGACGGCGAGGCCGGCGATCTTCTCGACCTGCTCGTCGGTGAGGTCCGGCGCGATCTTCACGAGCAGCGGGGTGTCGCCGGCGACCTCCTTCACGGCGGTCAGCAGCGGGGCGAGGAGGTCGAGCTCCTGCAGGCCGCGCAGCCCCGGGGTGTTCGGTGAGCTGACGTTCACGACGAGGTAGTCGGCGACCGGGGCGAGCGCGCGCGCACTGGTCAGGTAGTCGGCGGTCGCGTCCTCGACGGCGACCACCCGGCTCTTGCCGATGTTGACGCCCAGCACCGGGCGGCGGCGGGCACGGCGGACCGTCAGCAGACGGTTCGCGGCGGCGCCGGCGCCGTGGTTGTTGAAGCCCATCCGGTTGATCACCGCGCGGTCGGGGATCAGGCGGAACAGGCGCGGCCTGTCGTTGCCCGGCTGCGGGCGTGCGGTCAGGGTGCCGACCTCCACGTGCCCGAACCCCAGCGCTCCGAGGCCGAGCACGCCCTCGCCGTCCTTGTCGAAGCCGGCGGCGACGCCGAACGGCGAGTCGAACCGCAGGCCGAGGGCCTCCACCGCCAGCGACGGGTCGGGCGCGGTGAACCGGCGCACCGCTCCCCCGAGGCCGACGGCCGGCAGCGCCCGGATCACGAGGAACGCGAGATGGTGCGCCCGCTCCGGGTCGAGCTTGGACAGGACGTGGGTGAAGAGTGCGCGATACATGCCGCTACGAGACTAGCGGGCGGCGCGGCATCGGCTTGCCGCGCTCACGCCTGCGCGTCGACCGGCTCGCTGTGGTGCGACAGGCGCAGCTGGCCGATCGCCGACTCGAAGTCCTCCAGCGAGTCGAACGCCTGGTAGACGCTCGCGAACCGCAGGTAGGCGACCTCGTCGAGCTCGCGCAGCTCCGGGAGGATGGCCAGGCCGATGTCGTTGGCCTCGATCTGCGACGCGCCGGTGGAGCGGATGGTCTCCTCCACCTTCTGCGCCAGCACGGCCAGGTCGGAGTCGGTCACCGGGCGGCCCTGGCACGCCTTGCGCACGCCGAGCACGATCTTCTCGCGGCTGAACGGCTCCACGACTCCCGAGCGCTTGATGACGCTGAGGCTCGCGGTCTCGGTGGTCGAGAAGCGGCGCCCGCACTCGGGGCACTGCCGCCGGCGACGGATGGAGAGTCCGTCGTCGCTCGTCCGCGAGTCGATGACGCGGGAGTCGGGGTGGCGGCAGAAAGGACAGAACATGCCTGGATTCTACCGGCCGCGGCTGGGGATCGGGCGGAGGGTCAGCCGTCGAAGCGGACCTTGACGGCCTCGCCGTGCGCCGGAAGGTCCTCGGCCCCCGAGAGGGCGACGATGCGGTCCGCCACGCCGCGCAGCGCCTCCCGGTCGTACCGGATCACCTGCTGCGGCCGCAGGAACGAGTAGGCGCCCAGGCCCGGCGAGAACCGGGCCTGTCCCCCGGTCGGCAGCACGTGGTTCGAGCCGGCGAGGTAGTCGCCGAGGCTGACCGGCGAGCTCGGGCCGACGAAGATCGCCCCCGCGTTCTGGATGAGCGCGAGCAGCGCGTCCGTGTCGGCCGTCTGCAGCTCGAGGTGCTCGGGGCCGTACGCGTTGCTGAAGGCGGCCGCGGCGGCGAGGTCGTCGACCAGAACCACGCCGGACTGCTGGCCGCCGAGCGCTGTGCGCACGCGGTCCGCGTGCCTGGTCGCTGCGACCAGCGGCTCGAGCTCGGCGCGGACCCGCTCGGCGAAGGCCGGGCTGTCCGTGACCAGCAGGGAGGCCGCCGCCTCGTCGTGCTCGGCCTGGCTGATCAGGTCGGCGGCGACGTAGCGCGCGTCGGCCGTGTCGTCGGCGATGACCAGGATCTCGGTCGTGCCGGCCTCGGAGTCGATGCCGGTCTGGCCGCGCACGACGCGCTTCGCGGCGGCGACGTAGATGTTGCCGGGGCCGGTGATGACCTGGACGGGGTCGAGACCGAGATCCTCGACTCCGTAGGCGAGCGCGCCGATCGCGCCGGCGCCTCCCATCGCGTACACCTCGTCGATGCCGAGGAGGCCGGCCGCGCCCAGGATGACCGGGTGGACGGCGCCGCCGAACTCGCGCTGCGGCGGGCTGGCGAGGGCGACCGAGGCGACACCCGCGACCTGCGCCGGGACCGCGTTCATCACGACGGACGACGGGTACACGGCCTTGCCGCCCGGCACGTACAGCCCGGCGCGCTCGACCGGCTGCCAGCGCTGGACGATGGTCGCGCCGGGGCCGATCCGGGTCTCCGCGGGGGCGGGCACCTGGGCGGCGGTCGCCTGGCGCACGCGCGCGATCGCCTCCTCCAGCGCCTCGCGCACCGTGCCGGGCAGCGCCTCCACCGCGGCGGCGATGTCAGCGGCCGGCACCCGCACCGAGGCGGGCGCGCCGCCGTCGAACCGCTCGGCCTGCTCTGCGAGCGCCGCGACGCCGCGGGCGCGCACGTCGTCGATCAGCTCGGCCGCGACATGCATCGCGGCCTGCACGTCCACGACGGGACGCGGGACGAGGCGCTCGAAGGCGGCGCGAGTAGGCTGGACTCCGCGGAGATCGATGGTCTGCATCATGGCCCGTCAAGCCTAACGGCAATCCCCCGGCCCGCCCTTTTCGGGAATATCCCCTCGCGAACGGTCCTTCTCACCCACGTATGAACAACGCAGCGCCCGTGCCCCCGACCGATCCGACGCCCGACCTCTCCGCGTTCCGTCAGGCCTTCCGTCGGCACGCGGCGGGCGTCGCAATTGTGACGGCGCTGACGCCGGACGGCGCGCCGGTGGGCTTCACGGCCACCTCGCTGGCGTCGCTGGCGGCGGTGCCCCCGCTCGCCACGTTCAACATGGCGCTGTCGGCGTCGAGCTGGCCGGCCATCGCGGAGACCGACCGCGTCGTCATCCACATGCTGGGCGCGCGGAACAAGCCCGTCGCCGAGATCCTGTCGGCCGACAACAGCCGGCGCTTCCTCGGCGACCACTGGCACCGCGGGCCGCACGGCCTCCCTGTGATCAACGATGTGACGGCGTGGATGGTCGGCCGCATCGTCGAGCGCGTCGCCGTGCACAACAGCGCGGTCGTCGTCGTCCAGATCGAGGGCGGCGAGCTGGGCGCGGAGGACGCGCCCCTGCTGTACCACGAGCGCCGCTACCACCGGCCCGCCGAGCTCGACTGACCCCCTACGCCAAGCAGTAGGGGCCCAGTAGTCCCTTGAGTTCGCCGTATAGGTCTGGGCTCAGCTTTACTTGGTAGCGCGGCAGCTGCTGGATTCGCATCACCGGTCCGTCGATGAGACCAAGGCGAACCTCATTCTCACCGTGGTGGCGCTTGAAAATCTCATCTAAGCGGTAAGCAATTTCCTCGGTGGCCCGACGGTTCTGCATAGTGATTGTGAGCGTTCCGCCCCCCTCGTCCGCTTGACCTAAATCAGGAGTCATTAGCGAGAATGCATGAAGGTTCATGCCGTCGTCCCGGAGGCTCACTCGTCCGCGTACAACAACGATCGAGTCACCCTGCAACTGTGAAGAGAACTCTTGGTAGGCCTTACCCATGAACATGGCAGTGATTTCGCCGCCGAAATCCTCAACTTGGATCATTCCGTACTGGTTGCCTGATGCTTTGGCTACGCGATGTTGGACGCTAGTCACCAAACCAGCGATGGTGACGGTTTCACCATCTTGAATCGTCTCCGAGGCCAGGAGATCCGCGATAGACGTACTTGCGTATTTCGCAAGAGGCAACTCCATCCCTGCGAGAGGGTGGTCTGAGACATAGAGGCCAAGCATCTCGCGTTCGAAGGCGAGCTTGATCTTCTTGTTCCACTCAACCCGGTGAGGAACCGTCGACGCGGCGTCCTCTCGCTCGTGCTCCTCAAGAAGTGCATCAAAGTCAAAACCGATATCTCCGTTTGCTTCGCGGCGCTTTGTCTTAACGACTGATTCCACCGCAAGCTCATGAATGTCTTGCAGAGAACTGCGGGTGTGGCCGAGCGAGTCGAACGCGCCGGCCTTGATGAGCGACTCCACGGTGCGCTTGTTCGCGGCGTGGATGGGCACCTTGTTCAAGAAGTCGTGGAACGACTCGAACCGGCCCTTGCTCTCGCGCGCCTCCCGCACGCCCTCGACGACGTTCGCGCCGACGTTGCGCACCGCGCCCATGCCGAAGCGGATGTCCTGGCCGACGGCCGCGAAGTACAGGTTCGACTCGTTGACGTCCGGCGGCAGCACCTTGATGCCCATCCGGCGGCACTCGTTGAGGTAGAGCGCCATCTTGTCCTTGGAGTCGCCGACGCTCGTCAGCAGCGCGGCCATGTACTCCGCCGGGTAGTGCGCCTTGAGGTAGGCCGTCCAGTACGAGATGACGCCGTAGGCGGCCGAGTGGGCTTTGTTGAACGCGTAGTCCGAGAACGGGAGGAGGATCTCCCACAGCTTGTTGACCGCGTCCATCGAGTAGCCGTTGTCGACCATGCCCTGCGAGAAGCCGGCGAACTGCTTGTCCAGCTCGGACTTCTTCTTCTTGCCCATCGCGCGGCGGAGGATGTCGGCCTGCCCGAGCGAGAAGCCGGCGACCTTCTGCGCGATGGCCATCACCTGCTCCTGGTAGATGATCAGGCCGTAGCTGGTCGAGAGGATGTCCTTGAGCGGCTCGGCCAGCTCGGGGTGGATCGGCGTGATCTCCTGCTGGCCGTTCTTGCGCAGCGCGTAGTTGGTGTGCGAGTTCGCACCCATCGGGCCCGGACGGTACAGCGCGATGAGCGCCGAGATGTCCTCGAAGTTGTCCGGCTTCATCAGGCGGAGCAGCGAGCGCATCGGGCCGCCGTCGAGCTGGAACACGCCCAGGGTGTCGCCGCGCGACAGCAGCTCGTACGCGGCGCGGTCGTCGAGAGCCAGGTCTTCGAGCACCAGCTCCTCTCCGCGGTTGTCGCGGATGTTGTCGAGCGCGTCGTTGATGATCGTGAGGTTCCGGAGGCCCAGGAAGTCCATCTTGATCAGGCCGAGCGACTCGCATGCCGGGTAGTCGAACTGGGTGACGATCTGGCCGTCCTGCTCGCGCTTCATGATCGGGATGATGTCGATCAGCGGGTCGGAGGACATGATCACGCCGGCCGCGTGCACACCCCACTGGCGCTTGAGGTTCTCGAGGCCGAGCGCCGTGTCGAAGACGGTCTTGGCCTCGGGATCGCTCTCGACGACCGCGCGGATGTCGACGGCCTCCTTGTAGCGCGGGTGGTCCTTGTCGAAGATCCCGGTGAGCGGGATGTCCTTGCCCATCACGGGCGGCGGCATCGCCTTCGTGAGCTTCTCGCCCATCGAGAAGGGGAAGCCGAGCACGCGCCCGGAGTCCTTCAGCGCCTGCTTGGCCTTGATCGTGCCGTAGGTGACGATCTGGGCGACGCGCTCCGACCCGTACTTCTCGGTCACGTACTTGATGACCTCGCCGCGGCGGCGGTCGTCGAAGTCGACGTCGAAGTCGGGCATGGAGACGCGGTCGGGGTTGAGGAAGCGCTCGAAGATGAGCCCGTGCTGAAGCGGGTCGAGGTCGGTGATCCGCATGGCGTATGCCGCCATCGAGCCTGCGCCGGAGCCGCGGCCGGGGCCGACGCGGATGCCGTTGCGCTTGGACCAGTTGATGAAGTCGGCGACGACCAGGAAGTAGCCGGGGAAGCCCATCTGCGAGATGACGCCGATCTCGTAGTCGGCCTGCTTGCGGACGTCCTCCGTGATGCCGTTCGGGTAGCGCTCGTGGAGGCCCTTCTCGACCTCCTTCACGAACCAGGTCTGCTCGGTCTCGCCTTCCGGGACGGGGAAGCGCGGCATGTAGTTGGCGGCCGTGTCGAACCGCACGTCGCAGCGCTCGGCGATGGCGAGCGTGTTGTCGCACGCCTCCGGGTAGTCGCGGAACAGCTGCCGCATCTGCTCGGGGGTCTTGAGGTAGAACTCGTCCGCGTCGAACTTGAACCGGTTGGGGTCGTCGAGCGTCGATCCCGACTGCACGCAGAGCAGCGCAGCGTGGCTCTTGGCGTCGCCGGCATGCGTGTAGTGGAGGTCGTTGGTGGCCACCAGCGGCAGACCGAGGTCTTTGGCGAGGCGGATGAGATCGGTCATCACGCGGCGCTCGATGCCCAGGCCGTGGTCCATGATCTCGGCGTAGAAGTTCTCTTTGCCGAAGATGTCGCGGAACTCCGCCGCCGCCTTGACCGCCTCGTCGTACTGGCCGAGCCGGAGGCGCGTCTGCACCTCGCCGGACGGGCAGCCGGTGGTCGCGATGATGCCCTTGCCGTAGCGCTCCAGCAGCTCGCGGTCCATGCGCGGCTTGAAGTAGTAGCCCTCCATGGAGGCGTACGACGACAGCCGGAAGAGGTTGTGCATGCCCTCGGTCGTCGCCGCGAGCATCGTCATATGCGTGTAGGCGCCCGAGCCGGAGACGTCGTCGCCGCCGCCGTCGCCCCAGCGCACGCGCGTCTTGTCGGTGCGGTGGGTGCGCGGCGTGAGGTACGCCTCCGTGCCGATGATCGGCTTGATGCCGGCGTCGGTCGCGGTGCGCCAGAAGTCGAAGGCGCCGAACATGTTGCCGTGGTCGGTGACCGCGACCGCCGGCATGCCCTGCTCGACCGCCGCTTCGATGAGCGGTTTGACGCGCGCGGCGCCGTCGAGCATCGAGTACTCGCTGTGCACGTGGAGGTGGACGAAGGAATCGCTTGAGGGCACGTCTTCTCCGGGTCGAGGGTGAGGGCTTAAGAGTACGTCCGACCTACGACGCTCGCAGGACGTCGAGCGCGTGTTGCAGATCGTCCGGGTAGGTCGTGGTGAACGTCACCCACTCCCCCGTCGACGGGTGCTCGAAGGCGAGCTGGACGGCGTGCAGCCACTGCCGGGTGAGGCCCAGCCGGGCCGACAGCACGGGGTCGGCGCCGTACATCGCGTCGCCGACGCAGGGGTGCCGCTGGGCGGCCATGTGGACGCGGATCTGGTGCGTCCGCCCGGTCTCGAGGTGGATCTCCAGCAGGCTCGCGGCGGGGAACGCCTCGATCGTCTCGTAGTGCGTGACCGACGGCTTGCCGCCGGCGACGACCGCGAACTTCCAGTCCGAGCGCGGGTGGCGGCCGATTGGTGCGTCGATCGTGCCCGTGAGCGGATCCGGGTGGCCCTGCACGACCGCGTGGTAGATCTTCTCGACCGTGCGGTCGTGGAACGCGCGCTTGAGGTGCGTGTAGGCGCGCTCGGACTTGGCGACCACCATCAGCCCGCTCGTCCCGGCATCGAGCCGGTGCACGATGCCGGCGCGCTCGGCCGCGCCCGAGGTCGAGATGCGGAAGCCGGCGGCGGCGAGGGCGCCGAGGACGGTGGGGCCCTCCCAGCCGACCGAGGGATGCGCGGCCACGCCGACCGGCTTGTCGATGACGACGATGTCGTCGTCGTCGTGCACGATCGTGAGCTCGGGGACGGCGATCGGGACGATCCGCACCTCCTCGCGCGGCTGCCACGACACCTCGAGCCACGAGCCGCCGGGGAGGCGGTCGGACTTGTCGACCGCGCGGCCGTCGACGCTGACACCGCCGGCCTCGACGATCTCGGCCGCGAAGCTGCGCGAGAAGCCGAGGAGCTTGGCCAGGCCCGCGTCGACGCGCGAGCCGTCCAGTCCATCCGGGATGGGGAAGCTGCGCGACTCCATCTAGGTCTGCGGCTTCTCGGGGTGCTCGCCGGCCGCCTCCTGCGGCTCCTCCAGCCCGGCCTCGTCGTCATCGACGGGGTCGACATCGCGGTCGGTGCGCCGGCCGTCGAGGCCGATGCCGCGGATGGTGAGGATGAGGAACAGCACCATGCTCGACACGATGGCGACATCGGCGAGGTTGAAGATCGCGGGCAGGAGCGGGATCTGCAGGAAGTCGACCACGTGGCCGACACCGAATCCCGGCTCGCGGAACAGCCGGTCGGTCAGGTTGCCCAGCAGCCCGCCCAGCAGGAGCCCGAAGAGGATCGCCCAGGCCACCGAGCGGATGCGCGGCGCGTACCAGATGACGAAGCCGAGCACGCCGACGCCGACGATCGAGAAGATCCAGGTGGAGCCGCTGCCGATCGAGAAGGCGGCTCCGGCGTTCTTGACGAAGTGGAACTGGAGGAGCTGGCCGAGCACCTCGACCTGCTGGCCCTCGTACAGGTTCGAGACGACCAGGACCTTGGCGACCTGGTCGACGAGGTACACGCAGAGCGCGACCACCGCCAGGATCGCCAAGGCCCGGGCGCTGACCGTGGGCCGGGAGGGACTAGCCTCCAAAGCCGGGGAAGACCGGGGGCTGTGCGCCCTCGTTCTGGCTGGAGCTGTCGGAGCCCGCGGAGACCGGGGCGGGCACGGAGGCGCCGGCGTTCACCGAGGCGGTCTGACGGTTCTGGCCGAAGCCGGAACCCGTGCCGACCGACTGCGAGTCGAGATCGCGCAGCTGGCCCTCGATGTAGCCCTTGAGGCCCTGGCGGTAGTCGCGCTCGAAGCTGCGGAGCTCGTCGATGCGGCGCTCGAGCTCGGTGCGCTGCTGGTCGAGCGCGCTGATCTGGGCGCGCTGCTTCGACTCGGCCTCGGCGACGATGCGGGCGGCGGTGGCGTGCCCCTCCGCGATGAGCGCGTCTCGCTTCTCGACACCCTCGCGCACGTGCTCCTCGTGGAGTCGGCGGGCGAGCTGGAGGAGGTTGTTGGTCGCGTTCGGGTCGTTGGCGTCGGTCGCACCGAAGGCGGGAGCGGGTGCTGCTGCGGCGGCGGCGGCCGAGGCGGGAGCGGCGGCGGCCTGCTGCTGCGCCGCGGTGAGGCGCTGCTTCAGCTCCTCGTTCTCCTGCTTGAGGCGGGTGAGCTCGCCCGAGTCGACCGCGGGAGCGGCCGGAGCGGCGGCGGCGCCGGAGCCTCCGCTGCGCTGCAGCTCGGCGATGCGCGAGTCGGCGGCCACGAGGCGCTGCTTGAGCTCCTCGTTCTCCTGGTTCAGGCGACGCAGCTCGACGACGACCTCGTCGAGGAAGTCGTCGACCTCGTCCTGGTCGTAGCCCTCACGGAACTTCGTCGGTTGAAACCGCTTGTTGACTACATCTTCCGGAGTCAGCGCCATGGCAAGCCACCTTAGATCTTGAGAAGGGCGAACAAAGTATGCGTTCAGCCAACGCTAGCAAAATGCGCCGCGGGTGCGCACTCCGCGCCGCTCGCGGCGCGTCGGCCCGTCCACCCTATAACGGGGCGCAGGCACGCAATCCCGGCGATGCTCAGCTGAGACCCAGGGTCACGTACAAGCCGATGATGACGACCAGCATGGTCAGGCTCCAGCCGAAGTCGATGGCGACCGGCCCGAGCGAGAGCGGCGGGATGATGCGCCGGAAGAACCGGATGGGCGGATCCGTCACCACGTACGTCGACTCGGCGAGCACCAGCCCGAACCCCTTCGGCCGCCACTGCCGGGCGAACGTGCGCACCAGGTCGAGCACGAACCGCGCCCACAGGACGAAGAAGTAGATCAGGAGGGCGACGTAGAGGACGTTCGCGATGATCGAGACGACGAGCACCCTCCCAGTATGGTGCATCCGTTATGGAGCATCCCTGGGACGAGCATCAGGGGACGGGGGCGCCCGGAGACGCCGACGCGCGCCCTCACCGGGAGGGCGCGCTTCGTGCTGGGGCGTCGGTCAGGCCTGGGCGAAGAAGGACGCGTCGACCTCGGCGTCCTGGCCGCCGTGCTCGCCGGAGACGACCACGTGCGACGGAGACAGGAGGAAGACCTTCGGGGTGACGCGCTCGATCTTGCCGAAGAGGCCCTGCGACAGGCCGCTGGCGAAGTCGATCAGGCGCCGCGCGTCTCCCTCGCTCATCTGCGAGAGGTTGATGATGACGGGGATGCCCTCGCGGAACGACTCGGCGATCGCCTGGGCGTCGCGGTATTGGCGGGGGTGGACCGTGAGGATCTCGTTCATTTCCTGTACCGATGCATTCCGTGCGGTGGACGACTTGCGCAGCGGGGTCACCGGTGCGCGACCGGCCACGGGGGCGACCGGTGCGGGGTGCGGGACGGGCTGCACCGGCGCAGGGGCGGGTGCGGCCTCGCGGCGCGGCTGGTGCTGCGCCTGCTCCTGGGGCTGCTCGTCGAACTCGAGCTCCTCGTCGGCGAGGCCGAGGTAGACCATCGTCTTCTTCAGCGGGTTGGCCATGCTTCCTCCGTGTGAACCTGTGCGCCGACGCCTCGCACGCACTCTCGAACCTTGTCTTCGAGATTAACGAAGGGTCGGCCGATTCCCGGTAATGGCGGTCCCGATGCGAAGGTGTGTCGCGCCGGCGGCGATCGCCTCGCGGTAGTCCTGCGACATCCCGGCCGAGATCGCTGTCGCCGACGGCTCCAGCGCGCACACGCGCTCGCTGGCCGCGCGGACGCGCTCGAACGCGCGGGCCGGCTCCTCGTCCAGCGGGGCGACGGCCATCACGCCCAGCAGCCGGAGGCCCGGTGTGGCGAGCACGTGCTCCACCAGCGGCTCCAGGTCGCTGTCGGCGACGCCGCCGCGCTCGGGGTCGTCGGTGAGGTTGAGCTGCACGAACGCATCCACGTCCGCCTCCTCGCTCCGCAGCGCGTCGACGAGCGAGAGCCGGTCGACCGAGTGGATGACGGAGGCGTACCGCCGCACCTGCCTGGCCTTCTTGCCCTGCAGCTGGCCGACGAAGTGCCAGGTGAGGCCGAGGTCGGCGAGCTCGGCCGCCTTGGCCTGCGCCTCCTGATGCCGGTTCTCCCCCACGTCACGCACGCCGAGCGCGGCCAGTTCGCGGACCAGCGACGCCGGATGGAACTTGGTCACGACGATCGTCGTGAGCTCCTCCGGAGACCGGCCGGGGGGGGGGGGGGGGGGGGGGGGGGGCGCCCCCCCCCGCCCCCCCCCCCCCGGCCCGGGCGCGGGGGGGGGGGGGGGGGGGGGGGGGGGGGG
>NZ_JBPGXM010000028.1:0-32745 GCF_056755495.1 Leifsonia sp. KNZ12-8B | reverse complement strand
GCCCCCGCCCATCCCCCGCCCGCCGAGCGAGCGCTCCAGGGTGCCAGGCTGGCGGAGCTCCGAGCGGGTCGCGGCCTGCGCCAGCGATCGGGGGTCATCGCCCCGCGGCTGATCGCCCGCGGGCGCGTTCTCGCTCAGCTGCTGGAACAGCAGGCGACGCTGCTCCGGGGTGAGCTTGGCGAACGCCTCCTCGTGCACCTGCTCGATCGTCTCCGGCGGAGCCGTGCGCAGCAGGTAGCGGTAGCGCTCGACCGCGATCTCGTCCTCGCTGCGACCGCCGGCGGTCGCCGTCTGCGGCGCGGCACCCTGCTGGCCGGGCTGCTGGCCGTAGGGCTGCTGCTCGTAGGGCTGCTGTCCGTACGGCTGGCCGGGCTGGTCGGTGCGCTCCTCGCGTCCGAAAAGGCGATCGAGGAATCCCATGGTCGTGCTCCTTCGGTGGACGGCTGCGCGGATGCGCCGTGTGCACCACAGCGTAGGGGCGGCGAGTGTGAAAATTCTCACAGATCGCTCGGGGTGCGCTTCTCGCTCGGGGTGCGCCTCTCGCTCGGAGCGCGCTGCGCGGGGCGGCGGCTAGAACGAGAGGCCGACCAGCACCGGCTCGGGGTGGAGCAGCACGCCGAACTCCGCCTGCACGCGGGCCTGGATGAAGGACGCGAGCTGCACCACGTCCGCCGCGGTGGCCGTCCCCCGGTTGACGATGGCGAGCGTGTGCTTGGACGAGATCGCCGCCCCCGATCCCGGGAGCGCGAAGCCGCGACGCACGCCGGCCTGCTCGATCAGCCACGCGGCCGAGAGCTTCACCTGGTATGGGCCCTGCGCCAGCGGGGGCACGTCGAGCGGATGGACACCGCCCGGCGGCAGCTCGATGACCGTCTCCGGCTCCGGCGGGGTGACGGGCCACCGCGGCGCGTCGGCGGGGAGCGACCGCGCGAAGCTCTCCGAGACGATCGGGTTCGTGAAGAAGCTGCCGGCGCTCACCGAGTCCGGGTCGGCAGGATCGAGGACCATGCCCTTGGAGCCGCGGAGGGCGAGGACGGCGCGGCGCAGTTCCGCGATCGGTACGCGCGAGCCGAGCGGGACGCCGAGCGCGTTCGCGAGCTGGGCGTACCCGACCGGTTCGCTGAGCGGCGCCCCGATCCCGCCGGGCACGGTGTTGTCGGCGAGGTCGAGGTCGACCGCGGTCACGATGCCGCGCAGGCCGCGCTTCAGCACGGAGGTGCGGTAGCCCAGCCCGAGCTGCTCACGCGTGAGATACCGCAGCTCGCCGGTGACCTCGTCGAGGAACTCGACCCCGAGGAGGGCCGACTCCAGCTCCTGGCCGTAGGCGCCGATGTTCTGCACGGGTGCCGCGCCGGTGGAGCCGGGGATCCCGGAGAGCGCTTCGATCCCCGCCCAGCCGTTCGCGACGGTCGCGGCGACGAGCTCGTCCCACGGCTCGCCGGCTTGCACACGGAGGCGGACCCGGCCCGCGGGCGCCTCCAGCCTCTCGACGCCGCGGGTCGCGATCCGGATGACCGTACCGTCGAAGCCGTCGTCCGCCGCGACGGTGTTCGAGCCGCCGCCGAGGAGCAGCCAGTCGTCGCCGGACGCCCACACGTCGAGCGCCGTCGTGATCAGCGCGTCGTGATCGGCGGGCTGCACGAACCGCGCGGGAGTCCCGCCGACCCGCATCGTGGTCAGCGCGGCGAGCGCGGGAGCATCGGCGGCGCGCACGGCGTCGGTCACAGCGAGACCCGCACCTGCGCCTTGCCGAGCACGGTCTCGCCGTTGAAGGTCGTGGTCAGGTCGATGCGCGCGACGCGGGCCTCCGCGTCGAGCTGGCCGACCTTGGCCGTCACCGACACGGCCGCACCCTCGGCGGGGTCGACGACCACCGGGCGCGTGAACCGCACCTGGTAGTCCGCGACGCGCGCCGCGTCTCCGGCCCAGTCCACGACGGGCTGCACCGAGAGACCCATGGTGAGCATCCCGTGGGCGATCACACCCGGGAGCCCGACCGAGGTCGCGACATCGTCGCGGTAGTGGATCGGGTTGAAGTCACCCGAGGCGCCCGCGTAGCGGACGAGCGAGTCGCGGCTCAGGTCGAAGGTGCGCTCGGCGACGACGTCGCCGACGGTCAGGGTGCCGAAATCCGGTGCGGTCATCACTCGTCCCCTCGAACGACCAGAGTGGAGGTGGCGGTCACGACGGGGTCGCCGCCGGCGTCCGTGATCACCGTCTCAGCGGTGACCATCGAGTGCGCGCCCAGGGTCTTGACCGAGGTCACGGTCAGGGTGCCGGTGAGCTCGTCGCCCGCGACGACCGGCCGGGTGAAGGTGAACCGCTGGTCGCCGTGCACGACCCGGCTGAAGTCGATGCCGGCGTCGGGGTCGGCCAGCAGCTGGTCGAGCGTGAGCTGCTGCACGACGACGGGGAAGGTGGGCGGCGCGACGAGGTCGGCGTGGCCGGCGGCCTTCGCCGCGTCGACGTCGAACGAGGCCGGGTCGGTGGCGAACACGGCCCGGGCGAACTCGCGCACCTTCTCGCGCCCGACGAGGTAGGGCCCGGACGGCGGGAAGCTCCGCCCCTGCAGGTCTGGATTCACTGGCACCCGACGATTCTACGGGGGCGGTGCTGACGGTCCGCCGGGCAGCGGGCGCCCGCACACAGGCGACCCTCACGGCCGCCCGCACACAGCGGAAGGCCCCGGTCATCATGACCGGGGCCTTCTCGACGTCTAGCAGGTCCAGCGACTCACGGAGTCACTGCCTCGCGGAGGTCAGCGCCTTACTGGCAGCTGTCGCACTGAAGCAGGTCCATCGGGTCGACGGGAACCGCATAGCCGCCAACGCTGTCGTTGTTCTCGTAGTCCATGATGTCCTCCCCAGGTCTCGTTCGCGTCAGCGTCGATGGTGTCTGACGCGCGGTGTGCACCCACTATATAACCCGAATGACACGATTGTCATTCCACTAGATGTAGTGTTTTCGAGATTTTTTGGACGTGTCCCCAGAATAGGGGCGACCACCGACATCCGCTCGGTCGGCGGGCTCCAGGAACGCGAACCGGTCGTGCGGCGCGAAGCGGTATTCGGCGTCGCAGCAGTAGCCGCGCAGCCAGCGCCGGCCGTCGACGACGCGCAGGTAGAGGCCCTTCGGATAGGCGTCGTCCTCGCTCAGCGGCGGGTGCGGCGACCTTCAGGGCGCCCGCCGGCGACCTGCCCGCGGACAGCACCGAGTCGGGGGCGTCGGCCTGCCAGGTCATCGCCAGCCTCAGGTAGGGGCCGGTGTCGGGCGGGCACAGTCCCAGCCCGTCGTCCTGCGCTGCCGCGTACACCTCGTGCAGCGTGCCTCCCGAGCCGAGACCGAGGTCGGACACGCTGCGCTCGACGACGCCGACCGCCTCCGGCTCCCGCGGATCGAAAGCGGCGTGGTCGAGAAGGGTCTCCGCGTACGCGTTCAGAAGGACTCCGCTGGAGTGCAGCGCCGCGCGGAGGTCGGCCCGGGTGAGTCCGCCCACGCGAAAACGCAGGGGCTCCCCCTGATGCTCGCCGCGCTGATCCACCCGTCAACCGTAGCGATCAGGCGTGCCGTGCGAGGAACCCGCCCGCCCCCGCCAGGACCGCAGCGGTGGCCGCCTCGTCCGGCCCGGCCATGAACCCGTGCGCGGCGCCGGCGATGACGAGGAGCTCGGCGGCGATCCGCCGCTCGCCGCAGCGCGTGACCAGCCGGACGGCATCCGGGAGGAGCGCATCGGCCGAGCCCACCGCCGCGAACAGCGGTGGAAGGCCGGACACGTCGGCGGCCAGATCCGGCGCGTCGGCGAGGCGACCGGCTCCGGCCCAGTGCGCGAACGCCCAGGCGGACAGGTCGCGGTCCGGTCCTCCCGGGGCGGCCGCGTCGTAGCGGGAGAGGGTGAGGTCGACGTTCGGGTTCGTGAGGACGAGCGCCGCCGCACCCGAGCGCTTGGCAGCGGCCAGGGCGACCGCGCCGCCGGCGGAGTCGCCCCACAGCAGGACCCGGGTGGCGGCGTCCGCGGCGTCTGCGGCGACCGCGGCGTCCGCGCCTCCCGCGCCGTCCGCGGCGAGCGCCGCCACCGCCGCGTCCGCGCCGCCCGCGGCGACCGCCGCCACCGCGGCGACCGCGTCATCGACCGCATCGGTCAACGTGTGCTCCGGGGCGAGGCGATACTCCACCGAGACGACGGGAACACGGAGCGGTTCTGCGATGCGGCGGCAGTAGGCGTCCTGCAGGTCGAGGTCGCCGAGGATGCCGTAGCCGCCGTGCAGGAAGACGACGGCCCTCCCGGACGGCTCCGTCTCGTCTGGCCGGTACCGGCGCACCCGGAGCGGGGAGCCGCGCTGGAGGGTCGCGTCTGCGATCTCGCCGGCGAAGGGCGGCCGCGGCCGGGCCCGAGCGCGACGGGCGGCATCCGCACGGAGCCGGCGTACGTCCGGTTCGCCCACGTCAGGCCGCCGGGCGCGGCAGCAGCAGGATCTTCCCGTGCCGCCGCCCAGGGACGCCCGCCGCGACGAACGCCTCGCCGCCCTCTGCCAGCGGGAACGCCTCGGCGACGTCGGCGGTGAGCCTGCCCTCGGCGAGCAACCCGTCGAGCTCCGCCAGCCGGCCGGCATCCGGCGAGACCACGAAGAAGACGGTGCGGATGCCGTGCTCGGCGGCCAGCCGCTCATCGGGCGGGAGCTGCAGCGTGACGAGCGTCCCTCCCGGTTCGGCCGCGCGGTACATCCAGGCGGGCACCTGGTCGCCGACGGCGTCCACGACGACGGCGAACCCCGCCAGGCCGTGGGGCTGCTCGCCGCGCGGCACGACGACGACCTCGTCCGCGCCGAGGTTCGTCACGCGGTCGACATCGGCGGGCGATGACACCGTCGCCGTCACCCGGGCTCCGCGGTCCCTGCCCAGCTGGACCAGCATCGCGCCCACCGCTCCGGCGCCCCCGCGGACCAGCAGCCGCTGCCCGGGCTGGAGGCGCACGCGATCGTGCAGGGCCTCCCACGCCGTCAGCGCCGGCAGCACCGCCGCGGCGGCGACGTCGGCAGGAACGTCCGCCGAACGATGCCCGACCGAGGAGGCGGGGACGGCGACGAACTCGGCCGCGGCGCCGTCGCGGTCGAACGGCACCAGTCCGAACACCCGGTCCCCGGCGGCGAAGCCCTCGACCCCGCTGCCGACGGCGGCCACCACTCCGGCGAACTCGTGCGACGGGATGATCGGGGTGCGGTCGGTGCCGTTCGCCTCCCAGGTCTCGGTCCAGGTGAGCTCGGGCGCGGTGATCGCCGCCGCCTCGACCTCGACCAGCAGCTCCCCCGGGCCGGCCTCCGGCCGCGGAGCCCGTTCGACCACGAGCTTCTCGGGTCCGCCCCGCTCGTGCGCGCGGAGTGCCAGCATCTCAGCATCGTCGCCCATCCCGACCATCCCCTTCCGGGTCAAGGCTGCACCATGCGCTCCACCCGGCGGTAGTGCCGCAGCACCAGCCACAGCGTCAGCAGCCCGGCCGCCGAGACGATCACGAGGCCGACGACGTAGAGGAGGGTGGACAGGGCGCGGACCTCGGCGGCCGTGCCCGCCTCCAGGAAGCCGTGCTGCAGCTCCACCAGCGCCTGGCCGTTGAACAGCAGCGCGAGCACCGATGCGATGTCGGAGGAGGAGTCCCACGCCGCGTGCAGCAGGGCGACGCCGACGAAGGTCAGCAGGATCCACGGCGACCAGCGGAACCGCTCGCGGCCCGTGGCGACGCCGAAGAGCACCGCGCCGAGCACCGCTGTCCACAGCACGTGGCCGACCGGCGCGAGGACCGCGCGCAGCACCTCCGTCTGCAGCAGCGATCCCAGATCGATGCCCTGCGCTGTGATGGCGGCGTTGAAGGCGTACCCGGCCGACTCGAACGCCGCGAAGCCCGCGCCGATGGTCGCGCCGAGCAGCGCCCCCTGCGCGGCGGTCTTGGGCACGACACGCCAGCCGACGATGACGAGGAGGACACCCTTCACGAACTCCTCGATCAGGCCCACGAGGCCGTAGACCCAGAAGCTCTCGTGGAGGTCCGCCTCCAGCAGCGACGCCCCGAGCACGCCGAAGATGCCGCCGACGAAGAAGGCGAGCACGAGCTGCAGGGTGCTCACCGAGCCGGTCACCCGCTCGATGACGAACAGCACGACGCAGAACGGCACCAGGAAGCTGCCCAGGAGGATGAGCGTCGGCACGAGGTTCGTGTTGCCGGTGACGGCCGTGACGACGATCGTCAGCACCCACACGGCGGCGCCCGCGAGGAGGGTCTTCCACCACCAGCCGTGATGGTGATGGTGGTGCGGGCGGTGCTCGGCGGTGCCGGCGAAGGTCTCGCCGGTCGGCTGCACGGTCATGCTGCTCCCCTCTGACGCCTGTCGGTCGCGCCGGCGCACGGCGGATGTGACGAGGGTACGCGGTCCTGACGCGCCGGTGGAGGATCGCTACGCTGACCCGCATGGACGTCGTCGCCTGGTTGCTCGATTCCGATCCCGCGCTGCGCTGGCAGGTGCTCCGCGATCTCACCGACGCCGATGCCGCCACGGTCGCGGCCGAGCGCGCCCGGGTCGTCGAGGAGGGCTGGGGCGCGCAGCTGCTCGCCTGGCAGGACGCCGACGGACGCTGGGACGGCGGCACCTACCGGCCCGGCTGGGCGCAGGAGGACCGCCCCTTCTTCGACGCGTGGACGGCGACGCACTTCTCGCTGCAGCAGCTGGTCGACTTCGGCCCCGATCCGGACAGCCCCGCCGTGCGCGACGCGGTGTCGCTGGTGCGGGAGAACGTGCGGTGGGAGCACGAGGGCGAGCCGTTCTTCGACGGCGAGGTCGAGCCGTGCATCAACGGCGTCGCCCTCGTCGTCACCGCGTACCTCGGGGAGGACGGCACGCGCCTGGCAGACGCCCTCGCCTCCACCCGGCTCGCCGACGGCGCCTGGAACTGCTGGGCCGAGTACGGCGCGCGCGTCTCGTCGTTCCACTCCACGATCTGCTCGGTGGAGGGGCTCGCCGCGTGGGACCGCACCGGCCGGGCGACCGACGAGCACCGGGAGGCGCTGCGCACGGGCGAGGAGTACCTCCTGGAGCGCGGTCTGTTCCGCCGCCGCTCGACGGGCGCCGTGGCCGACCCGCGGATGACCATGCTGTCGTACCCGGTGCGCTGGTTCCACGACATCCTCCGCGGGCTCGACCACTTCCGCGCCCGCGACCTCCGCGACCCCCGGCTGGCGGAGGCGGTGGAGCTGCTGCGCTCGAAGGCCGGGCCCGACGGCCGCTGGACCCTCGAGAACGTGCACGAGGGGCCGACCCTGCTCGACCTCGATCAGCGGGAGGGCGCACCGAGCCGGTGGGTCACCTGGCGGGCGCTGCGCGTGCTGCGGTGGTGGGAGGCCGGGCCCTAGTCCCCGCGCGGGGCCGGCTCTGGGGGCCGCGCGACCGAGCCGCGCTCGACCACCGTGGACGCCAGGTGCGCGACGTTCACCGGCGACGCGTCGCCGCCGATGCGCGCGATCAGCCGGCGCGCGGCCTCCTCGCCGAGGCTCTGCACCGGCTGCTGCACGGTCATGATCGGCGGGTCGAAGACGCCCGCCCACGGCGAGTCGTCGAAGGCGATCAGCGAGAGGTCGGCCGGCACCCGCAGCGTGGCGCGCCGCGCCTCCGCGAGCACCGCCACGGCGGCGTCCTGCTCCGTGGCGATCACCGCGCTGGCGCGACGCGCGCCCAGCAGCGGGCGCACGAATGCGCGCACACCGTCGACGGTCTGCTCCCCCGTCATGACGAGCGCCGGGTCGAGCGGGACGCCGGCGTCGGCCAGCGCGTCCGCGTAGCCGAGGTACCGCTCGCCGACGCTGCTCAGCTCGCTGGAGCCCGCCCAGCGCGCGAGGACCGCCGGGGTCGCGTCTGCGGTGTCGCCCGCCGGCCGCTGCGGGCCCCACGCCAGGGCGATGCGGCGGTGACCCGCGATGAGGAGGTGCTCGGTCGCCTCCCTGGCGGCGTCGCGGTTGTCCATCACGACCGCGTCCGCGTCGAGCGAGCGCAGGGTCCGGTCGACCTGCACGATCGGGACACCGCGCGCCTGCGCCCAGCGCAGCGCCTCGGCCGGAGCCGACGCTCCTCCGGAGGGGGCGACGATCAGGCCGTCGACCTGCTTGGCGACGAGGAGGCGCACGGCGTCGTCCTCCAGCTCCGGCTCCTCGTGCGAATCCACCAGCACCGTGCCGTACCCCGCCCGCCGCGCCTGCTCGGAGATGCCCTGCAGCACGCCGGAGAAGAACGGGTTGGCGATGTCGGCGAGCACCACCCCGATGGTCATGGTGACGCCCGTGCTCATGCTCCGTGCGAGCTCGTTCGTCTCGTACCCGAGCTCCGCCGCGGCGGCGAGCACCCGCTCCCGCGTGTGGGCGCTCACCGAGCCGTAGCCGCCGAGCACGCGGGCGGCGGACGAGCGGCCGACGCCTGCACGCTGCGCGACCTCCGAGATCGTCGGCTTCGCGGGTTCGTCGGCGGTCACGGCACCACTCTATTGGGCGCTCAGACGCGGTGGACGACCGCGCCGCGCGCCACCACGGCCGTCGTGCGCGCGGCCGCGAGCTCTTCGGCGGGAGCGGTGAGCAGGTCGACGTCGAAGACGGCGAGATCGGCCGCCGCGCCGGGCGCGAGCACGCCCCACTCCCCGCTCTGCCCCATCGCCGCCGCGCCCGCCGTCGTCCACGTCGCGACGACGTCCTCGCGGGCGACGGCGTTGTCCGGCAGCCAGCGCGTGCCGGTGCCCGCCACGCCGAGCACACGCTCGGAGGACGAGAGCAACGACTCCGGCAGGCTCGGCTCGAACAGCGGGTAGTCCGTCCCGGCGCTCACCAGCGCCCCCGCACGCAGGAGGGCGGGGAGGTTCGCCAGCCGGCGCCCGCGCTCGTCGCCGAGCAGCTCCTCCATCAGCTCCGGCGTGTATCCCGGGTAGCGCAGCATCTGCGGATACGTCTCCACGGCCAGCCCGAGGCGGGAGACGCGGGCGGCGTCGCCCGCCTCGATCAGGCTGACGTCCGAGAGCGAGCAACCGGCCGGCAGCATGCCGGCGTACCGCTCGACGATGCGGAGGCACGCCCGTACCGCGCCGTCCCCGTCCGCGTTGAGTGCGAGCCGGAAGCCCGCGTCGAGGATGCGCTCGGCCTCCGCCTGCACCGCCGCGTAGTCGACGTCGCTGGTCTGGCGGCGCCGCCAGCGGTCGTCGGGAGGGAGCAGATCGGCGGTGTCGGTGTCGAACGAGCCGTCGGTCATCAGCTTGAAGCCGTGGAAGCGTGCGCCGGGCCGCCCACGCCAGGCGGCCCCCGCGTCGAGGTCGGCCGGCGCCGCCACCGCCTGGGAGGCGAAGGCGTAGCGCAGCCGCAGGCCGCCGTCGTCCAGCATGCCGTCGATCGCGGGCAGCATCCCGAGGTGGGTGTCGAAGGCGATGTCCTTGACGGAGGTGACGCCACCGCGGTGCATGACGGCCGCCGCCGCCGAGAACGCCGCGCGCACGGCGTCGCGGTCCTCGGCGAGCTGTGCGTAGAGGCCGTGGAGGGACTCGTTCGACTCCGGATCGAGGGCGCCCAGGCGCCGGGTCGCGGCCTCGGTGGCGACGATCGCCGCGCGCTGGTCGGCGACGACCACGGTGTCGCTCCCGGCGGCCTCCGCCTCGGCACGGGCGATCAGCAGGGAGGCGCGTGCGGCGTCGAGCCCGCGCAGGACGATCCGGCCGCCGCGGTCGCGTGCGGCGATGGCGGCGGCGATGACGTCGTCGTCCGGGAGGGTTCGGGCGTCGAGGCCGCCGTGGTCGAGCAGCTGCGAGGTGAAGAAGGTGTGGTTGTCGTGCAGGCCGGCGACGACGCTGCCCGCGCCGGCGTCGATGATCTCCGTCCGGGCGCCGACGAGATCCTCCGGCGAGCCTCCCGTCGTGTCGACGGCAACGATGCGGTCGCCGGCCATCGCCACGAACCCGGGGCCGGCCGCCGCACCCGCGTGGATGCGACGGCCGACGACGATGCGGTCCGCGATCATCCGGTGATGCCCAGCAGCCCGACGACCGCGAAGCCGATCAGCGCGACGACCGCCGCGATCAGCTGGTACGGCAGGTTGGTGATCCAGTGCCGGTACAGCGGGACGCGGGTGGAGCTGGCCGTCAGCAGGCCGACGTCGGACGAGATCGCCGCCGCGACGCCGAACGTGCCGGCCGAGAGCAGCGCGGCGACGGTCGCGGGAACGCTCGCGCCGATCTGCGTGCTGAGCGTGACGAGCACCGGGGTGAGCAGGATGTAGAGCGACCAGTTGAGCGTCACCAGCATCTCCGTCACACCGAAGATGGCGAACACGATGAGCGGCAGCCACTGCGGAGCGATGACGCCCGAGATGTTGTCGATGACGAAGTCGGTGAAGCCGAGGGTCGAGATGCCGTGCACCAGCACGAAGGCGAGCGCCATCAGGATGACCAGGGGGAAGATGTCCTTCATCCCGTCGATCACGGCGTCGACGTAGGCCGCGATCGTCGTGTGCCGCTGCACCACCAGGAGGACGCCGGTGACCACGATGGCGAGCACGAAGCCGAGCTGGATCTGGCCGAGCACGATCGTCGCGGCGATCACCACCGCGATCGGGGCCAGGAAGTTGAGGAAGTTCGGCAGCGTGCGCTGCTCCTCGGCGACCTCCTCCTCCGCCTCGGCGGCGGCCAGGTCGACGTCGCGGCGCATCGGCCCGAAGACGGGGATCAGCCGGGCGCTGAGCAGCACGCCGATCAGCACGGCCGCCATCGAGTAGAAGAGGAACGGGAGCACCTGCAGGTACGCCCCGAGCGCGGTCGAGCCGAAGCCGGCCGCCACCAGCAGCCCGGCGATCAGGGCCGAGGTCGAGCCGATCGGGTTGAGCGTGGTGCCCGGCTCGCCCGTCGCCCGGATCACCGCGGCGGTGAAGGTGCGCGGCAGGCCGAAGCGGCGGTTCAGCGGCGTCATGCTGACGCCGACGCCCGAGGCCGAGAGGTAGCTGTCGTTGCTCAGCAGCAGGGAGGAGATCGCGGTGGTGAGCCCCGCGCCGCGCTGACCGCGCGCGAACCGGGAGGCGGTGCGCGCGAACGACGCGGCGAGCCCCATATGCTCGAAGACGCCGAGGAGGCCGCCGATCGCGACCAGCAGCACCAGCAGCGACATGTTGTCCGGGTCGGTGACCTGCCCGTAGAGGGCGTCCATCCACGCGGTCGCGAAGCCCAGGCGGTAGATCATGAAGATCGCGAGGGCGCCGCTCCACACGAAGCCCTCGATCACGCGGTGGGTGATCAGGATGAAGCCGAACAGCGTCACCGCCGGGAGCAGGCTCCACCAGCCGTAGGCGGCCTTCTCGCCCGACGGCGCCAGGAGGTTCACGGCGAAGATGACGAGCAGGGCGGAGTACGCCACGATCGTGCGCAGGCGCGGATCGAACCGGGCGGGCCGCTCCTCCGGTGCTGCGGCCCGGGCCTCGGTCGCCGGTGGTGCTGCGGATGTGGATTGCGTCATTGCAGGATCTCCTTCGCGTAGCCGAATGCCCCCTCAACGGAGCACTGGTGGGCGGCGAACCGCGCCGCACGGTGGAGCGCCCCGTCGAACACGTCGGCGGGGAGGGAGTGCCCGCGCGTCCATCCTCCATCGAGGAGGGACAGCGCGAACGACGTGATGAAGGCGTCGCCGGCGCCCATGGTGTCGGTCGCCTCGACGGCGACGGCGGGCGCGCGGTGGAAGGCCGACCCGTCGAAGATCGCCGAGCCGTCGAGCCCGCGGGTCACGAGGACGAGCGCGGCGCCGCGGTCGTGGACATCGCGGGCGAGCTCCTCGGCCTCCGGCCAGGAGAGGTCGGCGACCGAGAGCACGGCGAGGTCGGTCCACGGCGCGACGGCGTCGAGGTACGCGGGCGCCCGCTGCTCGGCCTCGTCCGAGAGGTCGAACGACACCAGGCGGGCACTGCGGCGGATGGCGGGGAGGTGCGGCTCGAGCGCGGCGTAGGCGCCGAGGTGCACGAGGTCGAAGCCCGCCAGGTACGCGAGGTCGTCCTCGGTCGGCACGAACGGCTGCTGGAGGACGACGCCGCCGTCCCAGTCGCCGAAGACGCGGTCGCCGTCGACGACCGTGACGTCGCACCAGCCGGTGACGCCCTCCCGCTGAACGCAGCGGTCGGTGGTCACCCCGAGCTCCCCCAGCGCGCGACGCAGGTGCGACGCGGGCTCGTCGGCCGCGAGGACCCCCAGGTAGGCGGCGTCCGCACCGAGACGCCGGGCATACACCGCGAAGTTCACGCAGTTGCCGCCCGGGTAGTACACGCCGCGGTCGACGAAGCGGTCGATGACGTTGTCGCCGAAGCCGAGCACCCGGCGCGGCGCCTGCTGGTCCGACGGCATCAGTACTCGACCGTGCGGTAGTAGCGGCGCGTGGTCAGCGGGTGGTTGCGCACGGCCTCCAGGTGCTTGCTGAACCGGATGGTGATCGCGTCGACCACGATCGGGCCGACGAGACCGCGGAACTCCGGTGAGATGCCCGCGAGCGGGTAGTCGGCCGTGTCGATGACGGTGGTGTCGTCGTTGTAGGTGTCGGTGAACCGCTTGACGCGCTCCATGAGCGGCCGGGTCTCGTCCTCGCCCACGAACAGCAGGATGCTGGTGTCGCGCTCGATCAGCTCCAGCGAACCGTGGAAGAACTCGGCGCCGTGCACACGCGTGGTGCGCAGCCACTGCATCTCCTCGAGGATGCACATCGAGTAGTTGTAGGTGAAGCCCCACAGGTTCCCCGCGCCGACCAGGAAGTGGTAGCCGGTCTCCTTGTGCTTCTCGGCGAACGCCTGCGCGAGCGGGTCGGCCTGCTCCTGCACGGCGGTGAGCACCTCGGTCAGGTCGGCGAGCTCGCCGGCCAGGCGCTCGTACTCGTCGAACTCGCCGCGGCGGTTCAGCAGCGCCGTGGTCAGCAGGAGGAGCTGGATGTCGATCGACTCCCCCGCCGTCTCGTCGTCGGCGCCGTTGACCAGCACGTGGTCGGCCTCCGCGATCGGCGCCTCCGCGTCTCCGGTGAGGGCGATGGTGGTGACGCCCCGCTCGGCGCAGTACCGGAGGGCGGCGACCGTCTCCTTCGTGGTGCCGGAGAGGGAGGAGAACACGGCGACCGAGCGCTCGGTGAGGCGCGGGTCTCCGGTCAGCAGCAGCTCGGCGGCGATGACGGAGGTCACGGGCAGCGTGGAGCGCCGGGTGATGAGGTGCTCGTAGGGCCACATGGCGGCGTACGAGCCTCCCGAGCCGATCAGGTAGAGGTTGTCGTAGCCGGCCGCCGTCACGGCGTCGGCGATCGCCTCGATCTGCGGTCGCAGCGCACCGGCGCCGCCGACGACACCGCGATACACATCCTGATCGAACCCGAGCATTCCCTGTCCTTCCGCCGGCGCGGCGCCGGAAGGGCCGAGCCGCGCTGCTGAGCGCCGGAGCGCTGTCGTATTGGTACCGGTCCCAATTTGGGACCGGTACCAACGATCGCACGCGAACCGCGGTCCTCGCAAGTCGGGCGCCGCTGCAGGGGTTGATCCCGCCCCTCCCCCCTGGTTGCGTGGCGGGTGATGGACAGCGCACGCATCGAGGAGCACGCGGCCCTCGGCGACGGCCGGACGGTCGCTCTCATCGACGCGCAGGGCACGGTCGACTGGATGCCGGTGCCCGACCTCGACTCGCTGCCCGTCTTCGCCGGGCTGGTCGACGCCGAGCTGGGCGGCCGGATCGTGCTGCGGCCCGTCGCCGCGTTCACGACCGAGCGCCGCTACCTGCCGGGCACCAACGTGCTCGAGACCACCTTCACCACCGAGGCGGGAGGCGTCGTGCGGGTGACCGACGCCCTCGTCACCGGGGTGGCCGGGCGCCTCCCCTGGCTGGAGCTCGCCCGCCGCATCGAGGGCCTTTCCGGCACCGTCGTGATGGAGTGGGCGGTCGAGCCCGGCACGTTGCTCCGCACCGCCGCGCCCTGGTCGGAGCGGATCGACGGCGTGCGGGTGCTGCGGGTCGACGCCGTGACGCTCGCGATCGCGGGGCTCGACGACACCGTTGCCCAGGGAGCGGGAGCGGACGTCGACGGCACCCGCGACGCCGACGCCCCGCGCTTCGGCGGCCGCATCCGGGTCGGCGAGGGCACCCGGCGCACGCTGACGGTCGTGGCGACGCAGGACGGCCCCCTCCACATCCCCGACGCGGGCAACGTCGACATCGGCATCGACCGCACCATCGGCAACTGGGAGCACTGGTCGCGCACCTTCTCGTACGAGGGGCCGTGGCCGGAGCAGGTGCACCGCTCGGCGCTCGCGCTCAAGCTGCTGCTGTTCGCGCCGACCGGTGCGATCGCGGCGGCGGCCACCACCTCCCTCCCCGAGACCCCGTCCGGCAGCAAGAATTGGGACTACCGCTACGCGTGGGTCCGCGACACGGCGTACGCCCTGCGCGCGCTCGCGCGCTTCGGGCTCCGGGAGGAGACGCACGCGGCGATCTCGTGGCTGCTGCGGGCCGTGAAGGGCGACGTCTCGCGGCTGCGCGTGCTGTACGGGCTGCACGACGACTCCCGCGCCGAACCGGTGGTGCGGGAGGCGCCCGGCTACCGGGGCATCGGCCCCGTCGTCACCGGCAACCGCGCCGCCGACCAGCTGCAGCTCGGCGTGTTCGGCGACCTGCTGAGCGTGGCGGTCGCCTACGCGCGCGAGGGCAATGTGCTCGACATCCCGACCAGACGGCTGCTCTGCGACGTCGCCGACCGGGTGTGCGACGTGTGGCGGATGCCCGACTCGGGGATGTGGGAGCTGACAGAGCTGCGCCACCACACCTCGTCCAAGATGGGCTGCTGGCAGGCGCTGCAGGCGGCGCTGGAGCTGGTCGAACTCGGCCAGATCGACGGCAACCCGGCGCGGTGGCGGCGGGAGGCGGAGGTCATCCACGCCTGGGTCGACGAGCACTGCTGGTCGGAGCGGCTGGGCAGCTACACGATGGCCGCGGACGGCGAGGACCTCGACACGTCGGTGCTGCTCCACGCGCCCAGCGGCTTCGACCGCGGCGAGCGCATGCGCTCCACGATCGCGGCGCTGCGACGCGAGCTGGGCGACGGCGACGGCCCGCTGCTGCACCGCTTCACCGGGGCGCGCGGCGAGGGCGAGCGCCCGTTCACGGCCTGCTCGTTCTGGCTGGCGGCCGCGCTCGCGTGCATCGGCGAGCTGGGCGAGGCGAGCGTGCTCATGGACGACCTGTGCGAGCGCGCCAACGACGTCGGGCTGTACGCCGAGATGTTCGACGCGGACGGCTCGTTCTGGGGCAACTTCCCGCAGGCGCTGTCGCACCTCGGACTGATCGACGCGGCGCTGACGATCGACGAGCTGCGGCGGGGGTAGCGGGCGGGCGGCGCCGGACGCCGCGTCAGCGCGCGAGCGGCAGGTCGCCGGCGCCCAGCAGCCGCCCGTCCGCGCTCAGCGCGAGCACAGCGCGGGCGCCGTGGCCGAGGGCCCACGGGACCCCGGCCTCCCCCAGCGCGAACACGGCGGTGGCCAGCACATCGGCGGTGGTCAGGTCGTCGGCCACGACCGTGGCGCCGGCGAGCTCGCGCGCGGGGGCGCCCGTCCTCCCGTCGCGGATGTGCTCCCCGCGCTCGTAGGCGCCCGAGGTCGCGACCGCCGACTCGGCGACGGTGAGCACCGCGAGCATTCGGCCGGGGTGCCGCGGCGAGCGCACGCCGACGTTCCATCCGGGAGCTCCGGCCGGGGCCCTCCCGACGACCACGTCCCCGCCGGCGTTGAGGCAGAACGAGTGGAGGCCGTGGGCGCGCAGCACGCGCGCCGCACGCTCGGCCGCCCATCCCTTCACCACGCCGTCGGTGTCGTACCCGCCGCCGCCGGACGGGCCGCCGCCGGACGGGCCGCCGCCGGACGGGCCGCCGCGCAGCCGCACGTCGAACGCCCCTCCCGTCGCCTCCCGCATCCGCTCGCCGATCGCCAGCACCTCGCGCAGATCGGCGCTGGTGTCGGCGGGCGCCAGGTCGCCGCGGTTGAGCGCGCTCAGCTCGCTGTCCGAGCGATGCCGGCTGAACCGCCGGTCTGCCGCGTGGAGGCTCGCGAAGGCTGCCGCTACCGCCTCGGCGACCTGCGCCTCCGTCACGTCGTCGCGCACGTCGATCGACATCGGGATGCCCATCACGGTCTCGACGGTCGTCATGTCGCACCTCCTGGGTCGCACCTCGGGGAGGACCAGCATGTCCGGCGGACCTCGGCGCCTCCTATGCCCGGCCTTCGGGCTTGCTCGATGCCCACTGTCCGTGGCGCGCGCTACTGTCGCTGCGTGCCGTCCGCCTCGCTCCCCGGCTCCTGCGCCCTCTGCGCCGCCCCGGCCCACCCCGGGGCGCCGCTGCAGCTGTGCCTGGCGCACCTGCTGGAGGCGCACGAGTGGGTCGACGACGGGTACGGCGCGACCGATGTGCTCCCGTCGCCCTGCGCCTTCTGCGGGTCGCGGCTCGGCGTGCGGTACCCGTCGGGCTGGCTGTGCGCGGTCTGCGAGTGGAGGGTCGGCGAGGTTCCCCCGGGCGACGCCGCGGCCTCCCGCGTCGACGTCGTCTACTACCTGCGCTACCGCGACCGGATCAAGATCGGCACCACCGCGAATCCGGCGCAGCGGTTCGCGGCCCTCCCGCACGACGAGGTGCTCGCCTTCGAGCGCGGCGACCGGGCTCTGGAGCAGCGCCGGCATGCGGAGTTCGCGGCGCTGCGCATCCCGGGCACCGAATGGTTCGAGACCGACGCCGGACTGCTGGCCCATGTGGAGGCGCTGCGTGCCGGCCACCCCGACCCCTGGGCGCTGCTCGCCCGATGGCGCAGCGAGGCGGCGGCGCGAGCGGTCTAGCCCCCTCCCCCTCCCCCGTCGAGTACGCGCGGAGTACACGCGAAACCGCCGAGTACGCAGACATTCTGCGCACTCGGCGGTGTGCGAGCGGGGGCGCCGGGTCAGGCGGCCTGGGTCGGGCGCGGCGCGGCGGCGGGGCGGAGCTCCGACTCGACGGCGGCGACCAGGCGTGCCATCTCCTCCGCCTCGGCCCGCTCCGCGGCGAGGGAGGCGGTCGACGGGACGGCGGCAGGCACCGAGGCGGTCGTCGCGGCGACAGCACCCGGCACAGCGGCCCCGGCCTCCACCTCGGCCGCCGTCACGGCGTCCAGCCGGGCGAGTCCGGCGACGGCGGCCAGGTCGGCCGCCTCCTGGTCGCGGCGGCGGCGGAACCGGAGCACCACGGCGGCCGCCACGGTCACCAGGCCCGCGCTGGCGGCGAGCACGCCGGCCGTCGCGAAGCCCTCCGTGTAGCCCGCCTCGGCCGGGAGGCCGTCCGGTGCGATGCTTCCGGTCACCAGCGCTGTCATCACGGCCGCGCCGATCGCCGAGCCGACGGTGCGGAGGTTGGCGTTCATCCCGCTGGCGACGCCCGTCTGCGTGGCGGGGACGCTCTGCACCACGACGCTCGTGATGGCCGCGTAGATGAGGCCCAGCCCGAGACCGAAGACGCCGGAGGCGATGGCCACCGCCGCGAGCGACCCGTGCAGGAACGCCAGCGACAGGCTCGCGGCGGCCATCAGCGCGGCCGCGCCGACGATCTGCGCCCGGAAGCCGACCCAGCGCGCCAGCGGTCCGCTGAGGAACCCGGTCACGGCCATGGTGACCAGCATGGGCAGCATCAGCATCCCGGAGCCGGCGACCGTCGCGCCGAGGCCGTAGCCGGTGCCGACCGGGGTCTGCACGAACCGCGGGAAGAACGAGAACACCGCGAACATCGAGGCGCCGATGAAGACGGCGGCGGCGTTCATGCTCCACACGCCCGGCTCTCGCATGAGCCGCATGTCGACCAGGGGGTGCCGCGACCGCAGCTCCACCACGACCCACGCCGCGAGGAGGACCGCTGCCGCCGCGAACAGCGCGAGCACCTGCGGCGAGGACCAGCCCCACTGCGCGCCCGTGCTCAGCGGAAGCAGCAGGGCGATCAGCCAGCCGGAGAGCAGGAGGGCCGCCCAGGGGTTCACGCCGCCGCTCGCGCGCTCGGGCGACTCGGGGATGACGATGAGCGTCAGCACGGCGCCCGCCACGGTGAGCGCGACAGGGACGAGGAAGAGCCCGCGCCAGCTGAGTGCGTCGGCGAGCGGTCCGGCGAGCACGGTTCCGAGGCCGCTGCCGATGGCGATGATGGAGGCGATCGCTCCGATCGCCGACGGGAGGCGGCGGGCGGGGAACTCGTCGCGGATGATGCCGAAGGCGAGCGGGAACATCGCCCCGCCGATGCCCTGGACGACCCGGCCGGCGATCAGCCAGCCGATCGTGGGCGAGACGGCGGCGATCACGCTGCCGAGGGCGACGGCCAGCAGCGCCAGCACGAACACGCGGCGCTTGCCGACGAGGTCGCCGACGCGACCGAGGAGCGGGGTGGCGACCGCGGCGGCGATGAGCCAGGCGGTCATCGTCCAGGTCACGCCGGCGGTCGTGGTGCCGAGGTCGGACTGGATGACGGGGAGGACGGGGACGACGAGGGACTGCAGGGTGGCGAAGGAGGCGACGCTGAGGGCCAGGACGGCGAAGGTCGCGCCGGGACGGGATCGAGACATGTCGGTGATGGGTCCGTTTCTCGAGGGGATGCCGGCTCCGGAAGCCCGGAGCGGGCGTACAATTGGAGGGAGGCTCCGTTCGGAGGCTGCCTCCGGTTACGTGGACGACACTACCGGAGGGTGCCTCCGCTTTGCAAGCCCCGATTGTCCGCACCCCTGATTCGCCCACCGCCAGACGAGAGGATCCCCCAGTGACTGGCACCGACACCGCGACCCGTGCCGGCATCGTCCGCCCGCAGCGCGCGGACGCCCGGCGCAACTTCGACGCGCTCCTCGGCGCGGCGCGCGAGTGCTTCGCCGAGGCGGGGACCGGCGCCTCCCTCGAGGAGATCGCCCGCAACGCCGGCGTCGGCATCGGCACCCTGTACCGCAACTTCCCCACCAAGGACGCTCTCGTGGAGGCGGTGTACGTCGATGAGGTCGACGCCGTCGTCCACGCCGCGGAGAACGCGGCCTCGCTCGATCCGTGGGTCGGCTTCGAGGCCTGGCTGCGCCGCTTCGTCAGCTACATCGGCACCAAGCACGCCCTGCTGGACGGCCTCAACAAGGACTCCCCCGTGCTGTTGAGCTGCCGCACGTCGCTCTACGAGGCGGGCGAGCCGCTGCTGCGCCGGGCGCAGGAGGCGGGAGACGTCCGACCCGATGCGACCATCGGCGACGTGATCCGCATGGTGTCCGGCATCGCCGGCGTCGCCTTCGACGACGACGAGCAGCGCGACCGCGTCATCGCGATGGCCATCGACGGCCTCCGGACGCGGCGACCCTGAACGTTCTTTTAGAATTGGACATATGGAGCTCGGGGTATATGCCGTCATCGCCGTAGCGGTGATCGTCGGCGTGGCCGCGTTCGCTCGCAAGCTCGGCGTCGCCGCTCCGATCATCCTCGTCATCGTCGGCGTCACCCTGTCGGTGCTCCCCGGTGTGCCGGAGATCGAGGTGCCGCCGGAGATCATCCTCGACGGCCTCCTGCCCCCGATCCTCTACGCGGCGGCGATCAGCGTGCCGCTGACCGACTTCCGGCGCAACCTCGCCCCCATCGCCGGGCTGTCGGTCGTGCTGGTGATCATCACCGCCTTCGCCTCCGGCTTCGTCCTCTACACCCTGCTGCCCGACCTCAACCTCGCCGCCGCGATCGCGCTCGGTGCGATCATCAGCCCGCCGGACGCCGTGGCCGCGACCTCCATCGGCCGCCGACTCGGCCTCCCGCCGCGGCTGCTGACCGTGCTGGAGGGCGAGGGCCTGGTCAACGACGCGACGGCCCTGGTGCTGCTGCGGACCGCCCTCGCCGCGGCCGTCGGGTCGCTGAGCACCCCGCTGGCGGGCGTCCTCGACTTCATCACGGCCGTCATCCTCGCCATCGTCATCGGGCTCGTCGTCGGCATCGTCTCGGTGTGGGTGCGCTCGAAGCTCAACGACCCGGTGCTCGACACCGCGCTCTCGGTCGTGGTTCCCTTCGCGGCGTTCGCGCCGACGGAGGCGCTGCACGGCTCCGGAGTCCTGGCGGTCGTGATCACCGGGCTCTACACGGGGCACGCCGCCCCGCGCGCCTTCAGCGCCCAGGCGAGGATCAGCGACGCGATCAACTGGCGGACGATCCAGTTCCTGCTCGAGAACGGCGTCTTCCTCCTCATCGGCCTCGAGCTCCGCACGCTCATCAACGACGTGGAGCACCCGGAGATCCTCAGCGTCTGGGACTCGGTCCTGCTCGGCCTGATCGCGATGCTGTCGCTGGTGGTCATCCGCTACCTGCTGATCTTCCCGCTCATCTACTCGCTCCGAAGACGCGCGGAGGGGGCGGAGAGATCGGTGCTGCGGGAGTGGCTGATGATCCAGTACTTCCGCGACCATCCGGTCAAGTACCGCTGGCAGTCGCTGCGCAAGCAGCGCGCCGAGCAGCGCTACCTGCGGCACAGGAACGACCTCGAGGAGTTCCGCCAGGAGGCCATCGACTGGCGCGGCGCCGTGGTGCTCGGCTGGTCCGGGATGCGCGGCGTCGTCACCCTGGCGGCCGCGCAGTCGCTGCCCGCCGACATCCCGTACCGCCCGCAGCTCATCCTGATCGCCTTCACGGTCGCCTTCGTCAGCCTCGTGCTGCAGGGCGGGACGCTGCCCTGGCTGATCCGCGCGCTCGGCCTGCAGGGGGTCGACGTGAAGGAGGACCGTCGCCTGCTCGCGCAGCTGCTCGACGACATCAGCGAGGCCGGCATCCGCGTGCTCGACGACCCGGAGGGCGCCGCCGGCACCACCGCCCCCGTCGACCCCGAGGTCGTGGAGCGGGTGCGCCAAACGTCCTTCCTGCGCGCCGAGTCGGCGTGGGAGCGCATCCGGCTGGCCGAGGCCCCGCCGGAGGACCGGCCGCACCACGTGTTCCGCGCGCTCCGGCTCGCGGTCGTGGAGGCCGAGCGCGACCGCCTGCTGGAGGAGCGCGCCCGCGGCTCCTACCCCTCGCGCATCCTCACCGAGGCCCAGGCCATGCTCGACCTGGAGGAGACCCGCCTCCGCTCGCGCGCCCGCTGAGCCCCTCCCGAGTCGCAGGGCACGGACACGCCCGAATGCATGCGTTGTTTTGAGTTATTCAAAACAACCGCGATAGTGTCGAGGGCATGGACACGGCACAGCTCGAGAGCGCCCTGCGCGCCTCCGGCCTCCGCGTCACCCAGGGCCGCATCGCGGTCCTCGACGCGCTGACCGGGCTGCCGCACGCGGACGCCGAGTCGGTGTACCGCGCGGTGCTGCCCGCACTGCCCGGCACCTCGATCCAGAACGTGCACAACGTGCTCGGCGACCTCACGACCGCCGGGCTGCTGCGCCGGATCGAGCCGGCCGGCTCGCCGGCCCGCTACGAGCGGCGCACCGGCGACAACCACCATCACATCGTCTGCACGTCGTGCGGCGCGGTGGGAGACGTCGACTGCGTGGTCGGCCACGCGCCGTGCCTGCATCCGTCGGATGCGGGCGGGTTCGCGGTCGCGACGGCCGAGGTGACGTTCTGGGGCCTGTGCCCGTCCTGCCAGAAAGAACGAGGAGAAGAATGACGAACGAGTTCACCACCACCCAGACCGGCACCCCGGTCGCCAGCGACGCGCACTCGCTGACCTCCGGCCGGGACGGCGCCACGGCCCTCCACGACCGCTACCTGGTCGAGAAGCTGGCGCAGTTCAACCGCGAGCGCATCCCGGAGCGGATCGTGCACGCGAAGGGCGGCGGCGCGTTCGGCGAGTTCGTCGTCACGGGCGACGTGTCGGCCTACACGCGGGCGGCGCTGTTCCAGCCGGACACGACCACGCGCACGCTGGTCCGCTTCTCCTCCGTCGCCGGTGAGCAGGGTTCGCCGGACACCTGGCGCGACGTGCGCGGCTTCTCGGTGAAGTTCTACACGACCGAGGGCAACTACGACATCGTCGGAAACAACACGCCCGTCTTCTTCATCCGCGACGGGATCAAGTTCCCCGACTTCATCCACTCGCAGAAGCGCCTCCCCGGCTCCGGGCTGCGCGACGCCGACATGCAGTGGGACTTCTGGACCCTCTCGCCCGAGTCGGCGCACCAGGTGACGTACCTGATGGGCGACCGCGGCCTCCCCCGCTCGTGGCGGACCATGCCCGGCTACGGATCGCACACCTACCAGTGGATCAACGCGGCCGGCGAGCGGTTCTGGGTCAAGTACCACTTCCACGCGCTGCAGGGCAACGAGGAGATGCACGGCGCCGAGGCCGAGCGCATCGCCGGCGAGGACGCGGACTACTACCGCCGCGACCTGTACGAGGCGATCGAGCGCGGCGACTTCCCGGCGTGGAAGGTGTCGGTCCAGGTCATGCCCTACGAGGACGCCAAGACGTACCGCTTCAACCCGTTCGACCTGACCAAGGTGTGGCCGCACAGCGACTACCCGCTGATCGAGGTCGGCACGATGACGCTCAACGAGAACCCGGAGAACTTCTTCGCGCAGATCGAGCAGGCGGCCTTCTCGCCGGCCAACACCGTCCCCGGTATCGACATCAGCCCGGACAAGATGCTGATGGCCCGCGTCTTCTCGTACCCGGACGCGCAGCGCTACCGCGTGGGCACCAACTACAACCAGCTCCCGGTGAACGCCCCGGTCGCCCCGGTGCACAACTACTCGCAGGACGGCGCGGCCCGCCACGCCTTCAACCCGGCGAGCACCCCGGTCTACGCCCCGAACTCGTTCGGCGGCCCGGCCGCTCAGCCGGAGCTCGCGGGCGCCGGATCGTGGGAGTCGGACGGCGAGCTGACGCGCGCCGCCGCGACCCTGCACGCCGAGGACGACGACTTCGGTCAGGCCGGCACGCTCTACCGCGAGGTGTACGACGACGCGGCGAAGGCCCGCTTCCTCGACACGATCGCGGGAGCGGTCGGCGGCGTGAAGCGCGAGGACATCCGCGAGCGCGCCATCCAGTACTGGACGAACGTCGACGCCGAGCTGGGCCGCGCGCTGCGCGAGCGCATCGCCGCCGGCGCCCCGGCCGACGCGGACGAGGCCGCCGAGTACGTGGGCGTCGCCGAGTAGGCTCCGCCGCGCCACGCCGCCACGCCGCCACGCGATCGAAGGGCGTCTGGTGGTCGCTATCCCGACGGGATGGCGACCATCAGGCGCCCTTCGCCGTGAGGCCCTTCCCCTCCAGGGACTCCGGGCTCAGCGCGACCTCCACGGAGGCGCGGGTTCCCCAGCTGCCGGAGCGCAGGGTCGCGAGCGAGTACAGCCGCAGCCACATGAGCAGCAGGAGGTGGACCAGCCCGTAGAGTGGGGAGATCAGGAAGCCGATGGTGCGGTCCTTCCTGGTCTGCTTGACGCCGGTCAGGTCGAGGTAGCGCACCGAGCGGGCGTAGCCGACCAGGGCGATGTAGAGCACGTACGGGCCGATCAGCAGGGTGCCCGTCAGCACGGGAGCGACGACCATCGCCCACGCGACCGCGAGTGAGAAGACGGCCCAGGTCAGCAGCTCGACCGCCGTCAGCCAGAACGCCCATTTGGACGCCGGCATGTGCGCGAGCACCCAGAGCGACTCGCGGAAGAACGACTTGTTCCAGCGGATCTGCTGGCGCAGGTAGTGCCCCCAGCGCTCGGGGACCGCCGTGTACGCGACGGCGGTGCGCTGGAAGATCGCGCGCCCCTCCAGGAGCCCGTAGTTGGTCAGGCGGCGGTCGTCGCCGAACACGGCCGGCCGCCCCAGGAAGGTCTGGGTGAGGAAGTCCTCCTTGTACTTGTGGAGGATGTCGGCGCGGTAGACGGAGAGCGAGCCGCACGCGCACAGCACCGAGCCGAGCGCCGAGTAGGCGGCGCGCTCGAACAGGAACGCGTTGGCGTAGCGGATGTCGATGAGCCGGGTCAGCAGGTTGCGGCCGTGGTTGAGCGCCAGCACCAGGCCGGTGACGACCGTGACCCGCGGGTCGAGGAACGGCACGAGCGCCTCCTGCAGCGCCTGCCGGTCGAGGACGGTGTCGGAGTCGACGCCGACCATCAGGTCGATGCCGGGCTGGGCCTCCAGGGCCGCGATGAGCGCCTCGCGCTTGCCGCGGTTCTCGGGGAAGGGGATGACGAGGAGGCGGACGCCCACCTCCGCGAATCGGGGGACCCAGCTCTCGGCCTCGGCGACCGCGCGACGGTCGGGCGAGCCGTCGTCGACGACCACGATGGACGCGGGGAGGCGGCTCTGCCGGTGCAGGGAGCGCAGCGCCGCGGCGAGCATCTCCGGGTCCTCGTTGTAGACCGGGATGGCGACGCCGACGCGCAGCGCCCGCAGCCGCTCGAGCTGCAGGGCGGTGCGCGCCGGCTTGTTGTCGCCGCGCCACGAGAGCACCAGCTTGATCGCCAGCAGGCTCATGACCGCGACGCCGTACCAGCTCGGGCCTCCCCTCGACCACCACAGCACGGCGAGGGCGGTCAGGACGAGGGCGAAGGCGACGAAGCCGGCGCCTTTCACCGGTGGGCGCGGCGCCGGGCGGCCACGCGCGCGACCGCGATGCCGAGGACGACCGCGACGGCCGCTCCTGCCGCGACCCACCACAGGTCGAGGACGGCCGAGCCGATGGCCACGGTGCCGAGTCCGGTGAAGGCGAGGGTTTCGTCGTACATGGGGAACTCCTTGGGGTTGGGAGTTCCAAATATTACATGCCTTATATTCGAAGACCGGTGAGTCCTGCGGACCCTCCCGCGACCCACACCGCGCCGGCCGGAGCCACGGCGAGCGTCAGCGGTGGGTGCGCGTCCGGCCCCTCGTCGCCCGCCTCCGTCAGCGGCACCACGACGGGATCCTCGCCCGCCCGCACCCGTGCGACGGCGGTGTTCCCCGCCAGCGCGACCCAGACGCCGCCTCCCGGAGCCGAGGCCACGGCTGACGGCCGGGATCCTGCTCCCAGCGCCACGACGACGGGTCTTCCGCCGCGCTCCAGCCGCACCACGGCGTCGAGCCCGCGCGCGGCGGCCCACACCACCCCTGTGTCGTCCACGGCGATCTGCGTGGGCTCCGACCCCGGATGCAGTGGTTGCAGCTCGGCGGCTGCGTCTCCGCCACGGATGTGCCCCAGTGCGGGCGGGTGCTGCTGGGTGAACCAGATGCTGTCCCCCGCGGCCGCGATGCCGCCGACGGCCGCGCCGGCGGCGAGCGCGAACTCCTCGGCCCGGCCCAGCACATCCACGCGACCGAGCGCGTCGCCGCCGATGCGCGCGTACCAGGTCGTCCCGTCGGGCACGGCGACCACCTCCAAGCGCTCATCCGCCGGGCGCTGCGCCGCGTTCTCCGTCGCAGGGGGCAGCGCGACCTCGCTCAGGAGCCGCGGTCCGGGGCCGACGAGGAGCAACGGACCGGTCGCACCGCACGCCAGCCACACGTCCGTCGGGGTGGCGGGCGCCACCGAGGTGGGCCGCACTCCGTCGCCGAAGACGAGGGAGGCGACCGCACCGTCCGCATCCCGCCTCCCCACGAGCGCGCGCCCGGGGTCGACGAACCAGACGGCGCCGTCGTCGGTGACCGCGACGTCGGTCGCGCCGCCACCCGCCGGGAGCTGTTCGAGCGTCGTCACAGGGTGGCGTCGATGGTGCGGTCGTACACGGTGCGGCCGCCCACGCGGACCCAGCCGTCGTCGAGCAGCTCGGTCATGATCTCGGAGCCGACACCCTGCTCGATGACGAGCGAGCGGCCGAGCCGAGCGGTCAGCGAGACGGCGGCGGCGCCGGTGGCCTCGTCCTCGATGATGCCCATGTCGGGGGCGAACATCCGCGAGCGGAGGCGGCCTGCCTCCTCGTCGATCCAGGCGTAGGCGTAGTGGTGGCCGGTGGTGAAGGCCAGGGCGTCGAGCGCCTCCACATCCTCCGGCGACTGCAGCGGCAGCCACTCGAAGTCGGGCGCCCACTCGGCCCTGGCGCGGATCCAAGCGATCTGCTGCTCCTCGTCCACCTCGACGAGCATGTCGCCGGCCTTCTCGCGCAGCACCCCGACGGGCGTGCGCTGTTCGGCGAGCCACCAGGCGGTGCCGACGCTCGGGTGCCCCGCGAACGGCAGCTCCCTGGCCGGCGTGAAGATCCGGATGCCGGCCTCGAACCGCTCCTCGTCCAGCTCGTCCACGAACACGGTCTCGCTGAACCCCAGCGCCGTCGCGATCGGCTGCTCGCGGCGCGCGGTGACGGGCGAGCTGCGCACGATGCCCAGCTCGTTCCCATTGACCCCGCGCTCGTCGGTGAACACCCTGACCACTACGACTTCGATCGACTCGTCACTCATGGCACCAGCCTGGCATGGAGGCTGCCCTCCGTTCACTCCCGAGGTGCATAATCCACGACATGACGATCGAGAGGGACGACATCTCGCAGGACGAGCGCATCGCCGTGGAGCACGCGGCGGAGCGGCTCGCCGAGCGCTTCCCGGGGGTGCCGCGGGAGCGGATCGACGAGCTGGTGGAGCGGCGGCACGAGGACTTCGACGACGCGGCCGTGCGTGACTTCGTGCCGGTGCTCATCGAGCACCAGGTGAAGCGGGACCTCGCCGCCGAGTCCTGAACCGCGGTCCGGGAGCGGCGGCGAGGCCCTGTGCTCACGCCGGGATCAGCGTGTACTTCGTGCTGAGGTACTCGTGGATGCCCTCGAGGCCGCCCTCGCGGCCGAGCCCCGACTGCTTCACACCGCCGAACGGTGCGGCGGCGTTCGACACCAGGCCCGTGTTGAGGCCCATCATGCCGGTGTCGATGCGGTCGATCATCCGCTGTCCGCGCGCCAGGTCCTTCGTGAAGACGTAGCCGACGAGGCCGTACTCGGTCTCGTTGGCGCGGGCCACGGCCTCGTCCTCGGTCGAGAAAGTACCGATCGCGAGGACAGGGCCGAAGATCTCCTCGCGCAGGATGTCGCTGCCGGGCTGCACGTCGACGAGCACGGTCGGCTCGAAGAAGTAGCCGTCGCGCTCCGGCGCGCTGCCGCCGGTGAGCACCCGGGCCCCGCGCTCGACCGCATCCGCGATGAGCGCGCCCATGGAGGCCACGGCGCGGTCGTCGATCAGCGGGCCGATGGTCACGCCGTCGTCGGTGCCGCGGCCCAGGTTCAGCGCCTCCACCCGCTCGGTGATCCGGCGGGCGAACTCGTTGGCGACCGACTCGTGCACGAGGAACCGGTTGGCGGCCGTGCAGGCCTGGCCGATGTTGCGGAACTTCGCCAGCATGGCGCCATCGACGGCCGCGTCCAGGTCGGCGTCGTCGAACACCACGAAGGGCGCGTTGCCGCCGAGCTCCATGGAGGTGCGGAGCACGTTCTGCCCCGCCTGCGCGAGCAGCGAGCGACCCACCGGCGTGGACCCGGTGAACGACAGCTTGCGCAGCCGCGGGTCGGCGATGATCGGCTCGGAGACGGCGCGCGCGTTGCTCGTCGGCACCACGTTGACGACACCGGCCGGCACGCCGGCGTCGGCCAGCAGCTGGGCGAAGAACAGCGTGGTCAGCGGCGTGAGCTCGGCCGGCTTGACGACGACGGTGCACCCCGCGGCGAGCGCCGGCGCGATCTTGCGCGTGGCCATCGCGAGCGGGAAGTTCCACGGCGTGATCAGGTAGCAGGGTCCGACCGGGCGCTGCGAGACGACCATGGTCCCGGTGCCCTCCGGGTTGCTGCCGTAGCGGCCGGAGATGCGCACGGCCTCCTCGGAGAACCAGCGCAGGAACTCGCCGCCGTAGGTGACCTCGCCGTTGGCCTCCGCCAGCGGCTTGCCCATCTCGAGCGTCATGAGGAGCGCGAAGTCGTCCCGGCGCTCCTGCAGCAGCTCCCAGGCCTTGCGGAGGATCTCGGCCCGGACGCGCGGGGCCGTCGCGGCCCAGGCATCCGCCGCGTCCTCGGCGGCGTCGAGGGCGCGGACGCCGTCCTCGGGGGTGGCGTTCGCGATGCGCTTGATGACGCGGCCGGTGGCCGGGTCCTGCACCTCGATCCGCGGGGCGGTGCCGGCCTCCCAGGCGCCGCCGATGAAGAGGCCGTCGGGGACGCGGGCGAGCAGCTCGGACTCGCGGGCGCTCAGGTCCGCGTCCGCGACAGCGGGCGTCGTGTCGACGGCGGTCATGCGTTCGCCACCGCCTCGGCGACGACGTCGAGCCCCTCGATGAGCAGGTGGTCCGGGATGCTCAGCGGCGGGAGGAAGCGGATCACGTTGCCGTAGGTGCCGCAGGTGAGCAGCACGACGCCGGCGGCGTGCGCGGCGGCGGCGACCTTCGAGGTCAGCGCGGCGTCCGGCTCGCCGGTCTCCGGGTCGACGAGCTCGATGGCGACCATCGCTCCGCGGCCGCGCACCTCGGCGACACGCGGGTCGGCGTCGCGGAGGGCGCCGAGCTTCTCGAACAGGATGGCGCCGATCTCGCGGGCGCGCTCGACCAGGCCGTCCTGCTCGTACGTCTCGATCGCGGCGAGCGCGGCGACGCAGGCGAGCGGGTTGCCGCCGTAGGTGCCGCCGAGGCCGCCGACCTGCGGGGCGTCCATGATCTCGGCGCGGCCGGTGACCGCCGAGAGCGGGAGGCCGCCGGCGATGCCCTTCGCGGTGACGATGAGGTCGGGGGTGATGCCGAACTGCTCGGAGGCGAACATGGTGCCGGTGCGGGCGAAGCCGGTCTGCACCTCGTCGGCGATGAAGACGACGCCGTTCGCGTACGCCCACTCCTGGAGCGCGGGGAGGAAGCCGTCGGCCGGGACGATGAAGCCGCCCTCGCCCTGGATCGGCTCGATGATGATCGCGGCCAGGTTCGCGGCGCCGATCTGCTTCTCGATCATGGTGATCGCTCGCTTGGCCGCCTCGGCGCCGCTGAGGCCGCCGTCGCGCAGCGGGTAGCTGAGCGGAGCGCGGTAGATCTCGGGCGCGAAGGGGCCGAAGCCGTTCTTGTAGGGCTGGTTCTTGGCCGTGAGGCCCATCGTGAGGTTCGTGCGGCCGTGGTAGGCGTGGTCGAACGCGACGACGGCCTGCTTGCCGGTGTAGTGGCGGGCGATCTTGACCGCGTTCTCCACCGCCTCCGCGCCCGAGTTGAACAGGGCGCTGCGCTTGGCGTGGTCGCCGGGGGTGAGCCGGTTGAGCGCCTCGGCGACGTCGACGTAGGAGTCGTACGGGGCCACGGTGAAGCAGGTGTGCGTGAACGCGGCGACCTGCGCCGTCACGGCCTCGACCACGCGGGGCGCGGAGTTGCCGACGCCGGTGACCGCGATGCCGGAGCCGAAGTCGATGAGCGAGTTGCCGTCGACGTCGACCAGCACGCCGCCTCCCGCCGCGACGGCGAAGACGGGGATGGTGGCGCCGACGCCGGCGGCGACGGCCTGCGCCTTGCGCTCGGAGCGCTTACGCGACTCCGGGCCGGGGATCGGGGTGACGAGCCGGCGCTCCTGCGGGAGCGACGGTCCGCCGGTGGGAGCGCCGACGACGCCCGGGCTGGTGAGAGGCGGAGTGATGGTCATGCGGGAATCGTAAGAAGCGCCCGCCCACCGTCGCCTGGACACCGCGTACAATTCTCGCGTCGGGGATCGACACCCTGGCACATAAGATCGGAACGCCATGCCCGCGACGCTCGCCCAGCTCCTCGCCCGCCCGGAGCTCGACCTCCGCCTGCTCACGCCCGCCGGGGTGGGCTCGTTCGACACGCCCGTGCCGTGGGCGCACAGCTCGGAGCTCGCCGATCCGACGCCCTTCCTCTCCCCCGGCCAGGTGCTGCTCATCACCGGGACGCCCGACGAGGTCGACCCCTACGTCGCGCGGCTGGTGGAGCACGGCATCGCGGGCCTCGGCTTCGGCACGGAGGTGGTGCGCGCCGGAACGCCGGATCCGCTGGTCGAGGCGTGCGCGCGGCACGGCCTCCCGCTGTTCGAGGTGCCGTACCGGACGCCGTTCATCGCCATCGCCCGGTTCTTCGCCGACCGGGTGGCTGCCGACCAGTACGCCCGCAACACGTGGGCGCTGCGCGCCTCGCGTGCCATCTCGCTCGCGGCCCTGCGGCCGGACCCGCTCGCCGCGGTGCTCGCCGAGCTCGCGCGGCAGATCGACCGGCCGGTGGCGCTGGTCGGCGCCGACGGGGTGCTCGACCGGGTCGCCCCGGCGGGAGCGCTGCGGGCGGAGGCGAGGGAGGCCGTGCGCGCGGCGGCCGACCCGCTCCTGCGCAGCAGGCGCCGGGCGGCGGGCAGCGTGACCACCGACGTGGGGCCGTTCGCGCTGCAGACCCTCGGCGCCGCGGGCCGGCTCCGCGGGGTGCTGGCGGTCGGCTCCGACGGCCTCGACCAGGCGGCGCAGCAGGTCGTCACCGGCGTCGTCGCGCTCGCCGGCCTCGCCCTGGAGCAGAGCCGGGCGGCGGATGAAGCCCGGTCGCGGCTGCGGACCTCGGTGTGGCGCGCCCTCCTCGCCCGGCAGACGGAGCTGGCGGCGACGGTGGCCGAGCCCGCGCTCGGCCCGCTGCCGGAGCCTCCCGTGCGGGTGACCGCGCTGACCGGCACCGCGCTGGCGGCCGCGGCGGACTGGCTGGAGACCAACGGCAGCGGCTTCTTCGCCCGCGACGGGCACGAGCTGGTGCTGGTGGAGCCGGTGGAGGCCGACCCGGCCCCCGCCGCCGAGCTCGCGACCCGCTTCGGCCTGCGCGGCGGCGTCTCGGGCCCGTCCTCGCTCACCGGCCTCCGGACCGCGCTCGGACAGGCGGAGGTCGCACGCGGGCGGGCGAGCGCAGACGACCTGGTTCCGGCGTTCGACGACGTGGCCGCGGCCGGGATGCTCGCGCTGCTGCAGACGCCGGACGCCAAGGCCGTCGCCGAGACCGCGCTGGCTCCGCTCACCGAGGCCGACGCCTCCCTCCCGGGCACCCTGCGGGTCTGGCTCGACTGCGACGGTGTGTACGACGTGGCGGCGAAGCGGCTCGGGATGCACCGGCACACCCTGCGCGCCCGCGTGGCGGAGGCGGAGCGGCTGCTCGGCCGCGACTTGTCCGGCTTCGCGGCCCGCGCCGACCTGTACGCGGCGCTGCGCGCGGCGGGGTAGGCGGCGACGACGGAGGGGGCACAGCCGCTCCCGGCTCGATCCGCCTCCCTTCTCGGCCCACATGCCGCAGCTCGGGTCGACGCGCCTCCGTTTCTCGCACCGCTTTGTGCGCGCTCGGTGGTTCTCGCCACAATGGGCGGATGAGCACTCCGATCTCCGGCACCCATTTCGGCCTCACCGCGGGCGACTACCACGCGACGATCGCGTCGGTCGGCGCCACCCTCCGCACCCTGGAGCACCGCGGACGGCCGCTCGTCGTGCCCTTCGACGCCGACGAGGTGCGGCCCGCGTACCGCGGCGCCACGCTCGCGCCGTGGCCCAACCGGGTGGTCGACGGGCGCTACACGTTCGCCGGGGTGGAGCAACAGCTCCCCCTCACCGAGCCGAACCGCGGCCACGCGCTGCACGGCCTGGTGAGCTGGCTGGACTTCTCGGCGGTGGACCGCTCGGGCAGCAGCGCCACCTTCGCCGCCACGATCGAGGCGCAGGCGGGCTACCCGCACCGGGTGGAGGTGACGGTCGCCTTCAGCCTGGACGAGCAGGGCCTCCACACCACCGTCACGGGCACGAACACCGGCCCGACCGCTGCGCCGTGGGGCACCGGACCGCACCCCTACCTCGTCGCCGGCGACGGCCGCGTCGACGACTGGACGCTCAGCCTCCCCGCGTCGCAGGTGCTGACCGTCACCGAGGACCGGCTGATCCCGACCGGGCTGGCCGAGGTCGCCGAGGAGGCCGGCGGCGTGTTCGACTTCCGGGAGCCGCGCCGGATCGGCGACACCTTCATCGACCACGCCTTCACCGGACTGCGGCGCGACGAGGAGCAGGAGGCGACCGTGCGGCTGCTGGCGGCCGACGGCTCCGGCGTCGAGGTCTCGTGGGACGCGTCGTGCCCGTGGGTGCAGGTGCACACCGCCGACCAGCCGGAGCCGGCCATCTCGCGGCTGGGCCTCGCGGTCGAGCCGATGACGTGCCCGCCGGACGCCTTCAACTCGGGGACCGACCTGATCGTGCTGGAGCCGGGAGCCTCGGCCTCGGCGTCGTGGACCATCCGGGCGGTGTGAGCGGGGCTCGGCCGCAACTCCGGAGGTCACGGCAGCGGAGTCGCGCGGACACCGGAATTCGTCTCATCTCCCCCGCCTCGCGAGTGGGATGACCGGAGTTGTGGGCGCTCAGCCGTAACTCCGGAGGTGCCGGGCAGGTGGGGCGCGAAACGGCCGCAATTCCGGAAGGTCGGCGCGGTTCGCGAGAGATCGCCGGAAAAGCGGGAGGGCAGCGCGCTGGCCGGGGCAGCAGGCGGACCCGGCGGCAGGATGCCCGGGGCAGAATGATGCCCCCGGCTGAACCCGAAACAGCCGGGGGCACAGGCGGAGCGCGCTAGGTCGCGCCACGCCGCGGAACGACCTGTACCCGTTCAGGAACCGCCCGCTACGAGGGCCGGACGTAGTCGACGGCGTCTCGTATGGCGATCCTACACGCCTCATTGCACATTTCACAGGGTCTCGCGGCGCTATGAATGCATTACCGCGCCCGGGCGTCACGTACAGGACGGGCCGGCCCCCCCCCGGGCCGGCCCGGCCGATCCTCCGCATCCACGGGAGGAGGGGAGCGCGCGGCCCGCCCCCTGGCTCTTTTAC
>NZ_JBPGXM010000027.1:0-32876 GCF_056755495.1 Leifsonia sp. KNZ12-8B | reverse complement strand
GGACCCTGTGGGAGAGTAGGACACCGCCGGACTTCTTCGTGAAATGGCCACCCAGTGCTGGGTGGCCATTTTCCGTTAACAGGTCCAATGTGCGCCGCAGGCGTTGATGCCGCGCGGAGCGAGAACCCGCCGCCGGGCCTTCCGGCATTTCGATAGGAGCAGTTGTGACGGACAATCCGGCAGACGACGACAACGACCGGTCCCGGGGCTCCCGTCAGCGCCGCGATTCGGGCGACCGGAACGACCGCGCGCGCGACGATCGCGGAGGCCGATCCGGCGCACCACGGGGCGGCGCCTCGCGAAGTGGCGCCCCGAGGGGCGAAGGCGGCTGGAGCGGCGACCGACGGGGCGCGGAGCGCGGCCGGCCGGGCGGAGACAAGCGTTCGAGCGGAGACAAGCGCTCGACCGGTGATAAGCGGCCGGGCGGCGACAGGCGTCTGAACGGCGACAACAGCTACAGCGGTGGCGGCGATCGCGCACGGCAGGGCGACCGCCGCGATGCCGGCCGTTCCGGCTCCGGCTGGGGCGGTGCTCGCGGTACCGGTGGACCGCGCGGTGCTGCTGGTGGTCGGGATGGAGGCGGTGCCCGCCGTGCAGGTGGGGACCGCTGGGAGCGTGGCGACAGCAACCCTCGTCGTGCGTCCGGCGACCGCTGGTCGAGCGGCGACCGCACGGCTAGCGGCGACCGCTGGTCGGGCGGCGACCGCAGGGCTGCCGGCGACCGCAGGGCTTCCGGCGACCGGAACACGGACGGCAACCGCTGGTCCAGCGGCGACCGCACGGCTGGGGGAGACCGTCGGCCGAGCCGTGACCGTGACGGACGCGGCGGCCACGACGCGAAGTACGAATCCCGCGGCGCGGCGCCCCGTGGCGACCGCCGCACCGGGTCCTTCGACCGTTCGGAGCGTGGTGAGCGCGGCGGGGTAACGCGCGGGGCTTCGCGCGGTCGTGGCGACGACAAGCTGTGGACGCGCGGCGGCCGTCCCGCGCGGGGCGATCGGGACGCTCGCGATCGCGAGTTCCAGGAAGACGCCGAGGCGGCTCGCGCCCGCGAGTTGCGCGCGGTCCGTCCGCGCCACGACGACCCCGAGATCCCCGAGAGCGTCGAGGCCCGCGATCTGGACAAGGCGGCGCGCGTCGAGCTCAAATCGTTGAGCAAGGACAACGCCGACTGGGTCGCTCGGCACCTCGTCATGGCCTCGCGTCTCATCGAAGAGGATCCCGGACTCGCCCACCTGCACGCGCTGTCCGCCGCGCGGCGGGCCGGCCGCATCGCCGTCGTGCGCGAGACGCTCGCCATCACGGCGTACGCGACCGGCGACTTCGCGCTCGCGCTGCGGGAGCTACGGACGTATCGGCGCATCTCCGGCTCCAACGACCAGCTTCCGCTGATGGTCGACAGCGAGCGCGGCGTCGGGCGACCGGACCGCGCGCTCGAGCTCGGCCGGTCGGTGGAGCGATCCAGCCTCCCGAACGATGTGCAGGTGTCCCTCGCGATCGCGATGTCGGGCGCTCGCCTCGATCAGGGGCAGCCGGAAGCCGCGCTCGCGGAACTCGAGATCCCGCAGCTCGACCCGGACCGTGCCTTCAGCTGGAGCCCCGACCTTTTCCACGCGTACGCGGAGGTCCTCGAGGAGCTCGGCCGGCACGCAGACGCCGAGACATGGCGCACGCGAGCGCTGCGGGCAGAGGCGGCGCTCGACGAGGCCACCTCCGCCGGTGAGCACGAGACGATGGACATCGTCGAGGAGGACTTCCTCCCCGAGGGCGTCTTCGCGGACGACGAGACCAATGACGCGGCTGCGGACGAGCACGAAGACCGGGCAGAGGGCGAGAGCCAGGAAGGTGACCAGCAGGATGGCGCTGTTCCGACGGAGGAGTGAGCCGGTGGCACCGCTCGACGGTGTCGATGTGGTCCTGGCCGACCTCGACGGGGTCGTCTACAAGGGGCCGGACGCCATCCCTTACGCCGTGGAGAGCCTTAACAGCGCGGCGGAAACCGTGCGAGTCGGTTACATCACGAACAACGCTTCCCGGACGGACGCCTCCGTCGCCCAGCACCTCACCGAGCTGGGACTCTCGGTGCAACCGGCTGACGTGGTTACGTCGCCGCAGGCGGCCGTGCGGCTGCTGAGCCAGCACGTCGATCCCGGCTCCACCATCCTGGTGGTCGGAGGCGATGGGCTCGTCGACGAGGTGCAGAAGGGCGGCTTCAGCGTGACGCGGTCGGCCGATGACGAGCCTGCCGCGGTCATCCAGGGCTTCGCACCCGACGTGGGCTGGGAGCAGCTCGCGGAGGCGGCGTTCGCGCTGCAGGGCCGGTCGGACACCGAGCGTCCGTGGATCGCCACCAACACCGACTGGACCATCCCCGTCGCTCGCGGGATCGCCCCGGGCAACGGCACGTTGGTGTCGGCGGTCCACACCGCTGCGGGACGACTCCCGCTCGTGGCCGGCAAGCCCGAGGTCGCGATCTTCGAGGAGGCCGTCGCCCGCTTCGGAGCGCAGCATCCGCTCTTCATCGGCGACCGCCTCGACACCGACATCCTGGGCGCCAACCGCGCCGGCATCGCCTCCGTCCTGGTGCTCACGGGCATCGATGGCGCGAAGCAGCTGCTGGCGGCGGACGCCGAGTCGCGACCGACGTACATCCTGAGGGATCTCCGCCAGCTCACGGAGCCATATCCCGAGACGCAGATCGCCAAGAACGGCACGGTCACGGTCGGCGAGGCGAAGGTCGCGATCGAGGGGAACGACGTCCGCATCCTGAGCGAGGGGTCCGACGAGCTCGACCTGCTGCGCGCCGCCAGCGCGGCGATCTGGAACTCCGGCCGTGCGATCTACGGCCTGGAGGTCCCGGAGCGCCTGTACAGCTGAGCGCCCCTACAGCTGAGTGCACGTACAGCTGAGCGGCCGGCTTCCGGCGGTCAGAGTGCTGTGGACCGTTCGAGGAGGCGGTAGCAGCGCCGCACTCGATCGAGCCACCAATCGCGACGGTCGGAGGGCGACTCCAGCTGAGCGAGGCGCGCGGACGACACCGACGGGCGCGTGACGGGGATCCGTCCGTCCACGGGGATGAGCGGCTGGTCGGCGACGTCCGTGGTGAACATCGCGACCGTCCCGAGCCCGCAGTCGAATGTCAGCTCGGGCACCGCGGCGGCCAGGTGCGCGCCCATCGCGATGCCGACGGACGTGTCGATGGCGCTCGAGACGACGACGGGAAGGCCGGCCTCGGCCACGATGCGCAGCGCCGAATGCACCCCGCCGAGCGGCTGCGCCTTCACGATCAGAATGTCGGCGGCGCCGGCGCGGGCCACGGCCAGCGGGTCGGACGCCTTGCGCACGCTCTCGTCGGCCGCGATCGGGATGTCCATGTAGCGGGTGCGCGTGCGGATCTCGGCCAGCTCCTCCACCGATGCGCACGGCTGCTCGACGTACTCGAGGTCGTAGGGCGCCAGTGAGTGGATGGCGTGCTCGGCCTCGTCGACGTTCCACAGTGCGTTCGCGTCCACGCGGATCCGGCCCTCTGGCCCGAGTCGCTCGCGCACGGCCCGTACGCGGGCGACGTCGTCCTGCAGCGTCTGCCCGGGCTCCGCGACCTTCACCTTGGCGGTGCGGGCACCGGGATAGCGGTCGAGTACCGCGGCGACGTCCGCGGCGGGGATGGCGGGCACCGTCGCATTCACCGGGATGGTGTCGCGGAGCGGAGCGGGCGCCTCCCGCCAGCCGAAGTCGATGGCCGCATGCAGCCAGGCGGCCGCCTCTTCGTCGGCGTACTCGATGAAGGGTGAGAACTCGGTCCAGCCCTGAGGACCTTCGAAGAGGACGGCCTCTCGCGCGGTGATGCCGCGGAAGCGGGCCACCATCGGAAGCGTCACGACTCGCGCGGTTGTCAACAGGTCGGCGAGCTCTGGCACCATCCCACAAGTTTGGCACGCGCTGATCGGCGCGGAGCGGCCGATCGTAGGCTGGGGGCATGTCAGCAGCAGTCTCAGAGATCTTCGACCCGTCGCAATGGCGGCCCGCGCCCGGTTTCGGGTCGCTGACCGATATCACCTACCATCACGACGTGTCGGGTCGGATCGCCCGCGTGGCGTTCAACCGGCCGGAGGTGCGCAACGCGTTCCGCCCCCACACGGTCGACGAGCTGTACGCCGCCCTCGAGGATGCGCGCACGAATCCGCGCATCGGCGTCGTGCTGCTGACGGGGAACGGGCCGAGCCCGAAGGACGGCGGGTGGGCGTTCTGCTCGGGTGGCGATCAGCGCATCCGCGGCCGTGACGGGTACAAGTACGCGGAGGGTGAGACGGCGAGCAGCATCGACGCGGCGCGCAGCGGGCGGCTGCACATCCTCGAGGTGCAGCGGCTGATCCGCTTCATGCCGAAGGTGGTGATCGCCGTCGTGCCCGGGTGGGCGGCCGGCGGCGGGCACTCCCTCCACGCCGTGTGCGACCTGACGCTGGCGAGTGCCGAGCACGCACGGTTCAAGCAGACGGACGCCGACGTCGGGTCGTTCGACGGAGGGTATGGCAGCGCCTATTACGCCCGGCAGATCGGTCAGAAGCTGGCGCGGGAGGTGTTCTTCCTCGCGCGGGAGTACTCCGCGCAGCGGGCGTACGAGATGGGCGCCGTCAACGCGGTCGTGCCGCACGCCGAGCTCGAGAATACGGCGCTCGAGTGGGCCAGGGAGATCATGGGCAAGTCGCCGACGGCCATCCGGATGCTGAAGTTCGCGTTCAACGCGGTTGACGACGGCATGGTGGGGCAGCAGGTGTTCGCGGGCGAGGCGACCCGGCTCGCCTACGGGACCGATGAGGCCGTGGAGGGGCGCGACTCGTTCCTCGAGAAGCGGTCGCCGGACTGGTCGCCGTTCCCATGGCAGTACTGAGTGTGCGATCGCCGGGGGCTGTGCGGGGGCGGCGATGACGCGGGCGGTGCGGGTGGTCGACGCCGAGCGCCCGGAGGAGGTGCTGGTGGCGTTGCGGGCGGCGCTGGCCGGAGCAGGGCCGGCCGTGGTCCCGCGTTCGGGCGCGGCGCCGGGTGGCGGGTGGCCGGCCGAGGATGAGCGGGTCGCGCAGAACATCTCGGTGGTGATCGAGACCTCCGGGTCGACCGGGGTGCCGAAACGCGTCGCGCTGTCGACGGACGCGCTGCTGGCGAGCGCGGCCGCATCCGCGGGCGCCATGGGTGGTCAAGGACAGTGGCTGCTGGCACTGCCGGCCCACTATGTGGCGGGCGTGCAGGTGCTGGTGAGGTCGCTCGCGGCCGAGACCGAGCCGGTCGTCTACGGGAGCGGGCATTTCGATGCGGAGCGGTTCGCGGCGGTCGCCGCTGAGATGGAGCACGACCTCCGCTTCACGTCGTTGGTCCCGGTTCAGCTCTCACGGCTGGTGGAAGCGGCGGAGGCGGGGAGCAGCCGGGTGACCGATGCTGTGCGGCGCTTCGACGGCATCCTGGTCGGCGGGCAGGCCCTCACGCCGGTGTTGCGCGAGAGGGCGGAGGCGCTCGGGGCGCGCATCCTGAGCACGTACGGGTCGAGCGAGACGGCAGGAGGATGCGTCTACGACGGCGTTCCGATCGGGCCGACCGTCGCGCGAGAGGTCGACGGGATGCTCGAGATCAGCGGTCCCACCCTGGCAGAGGGGTACGTCGGCGATCCGGCGCGGACGGCCGCGGCCTTCTACGAGCACGATGGGCTGCGCTGGTACCGGACGGGCGATCTCGGTCGGGTCGAGGAGGGGCGGGTGACCGTCCTGGGGAGGGCGGACAACGTCATCATCTCCGGTGGCGAGAAAGTGTTGCTCGATGCCGTGGAGGCGGTGGTGCGCGGCATCGACGGGCTCGCCGGCGCTGTCGTGGTCGGGGTGGACGATCCGCAGTGGGGGCAGGTGCCCGTGGTCGTGGTCGGCGAGGAATCGGCGGTGGAGCGTGCTGTTGCCGGGTCGCGGGAGCTCGCGGTGGTGCGCGAGGTCGTCGCGGGACGGTTGGGGCGTGCCGCGGCGCCGGCGCGGATCCTGCGGGTGGCGGCGATCCCGCAGCTGAGCAGCGGGAAGCCTGATCGGCGTCGAGTAGAGGAGCTGGCACGGCGGGGCGGTGAATCGGACGGCGGTCCGGCGGGCTCCCGCGCGGGGTCAGGGGCATAGGCGATGTTGTTACGATTCGCACTGTGATGAGCCAGAACAAGCCTCGAATGCAGCGGATGACGCCGACGCCGGCCAGGGGGCCGCGCGGGGGCAGGAGCGGTCGGCCGGGAGCCGTGTCCACTGCGGTGAAGCCTGCGACCGCCTCCGACTGGATCGCCGGGGCGCGCATCCGGACGCTTCCGCTGGCCATCGCTCCCGTCCTCATCGGCGTCGGTGCGGCGAAGGTGGCCGAGGGGCCGGGGGTGTGGCATCCTGTCCGCTCGCTGCTCTGCCTCGCGGTCGCTGTGCTGCTGCAGATCGGCGTCAACTACGCGAACGATTACTCCGACGGCGTGCGCGGAACGGACGAGTTCCGCGTCGGTCCGGGGCGCCTGACCGGCTCGGGCAAGGCGGCGCCGCGAAAGGTGCTCACGGTCGCGCTGGTGTTCTTCGGACTGGCGGCCGTCGCGGGGCTCGTGCTGGTGATCCTCACCCAGCACTGGTGGGTGCTCCTCGTGGGCGCGGCGGCCATCGCGGCCGCGTGGTTCTACACCGGAGGCAAGCGGCCGTACGGGTACTACGGCCTCGGCGAGGTCTTCGTCTTCGTGTTCTTCGGGCTCGTGGCCACAGCCGGGACCACCTACATGCTCGCGGGCACAGTCAACCAGGAGGCCTGGTACGGCGCGATCATCGCCGGGCTCATCGCCTGCGCGGTGCTGATGGTCAACAACATCCGCGACATCGAGCCGGACAAGCAGGCCGGCAAGCGCACCCTCGCCGTGCTGCTCGGGCGCGTGGGCTCGCGCATCGCGTTCTGCGTGCTGCTGCTGGTGCCGTTCGTCATCCTCGCCGCGCTGGCGCTGTTCTACCCGATCGCCTGGTACGGGATGTTCGCGTTGCTCGCGGCGATCCCCGCGTGCGTCATCGCGATCTTCGCCAAGACGCCCCGTGAGCTGGTCACGGCTCTGCAGCTCACCAGCATGACGGGGCTGCTAGTCGGAATCGCGCTCGGAGCGGCCTTCGCGTTCTGAGGTGACGGTGGCGCCGTCGATGGTCGCGTCGTCGATGGTGGCGCCGTCGATGGCGGCGTCCTCGGCGTCGGCGTCGGCGGACGGGGCAGGCTTCTCACGGTGGCGGGCGGCGTAGAGCTCGGACGACACCGCGTTCCGCGGGCGGCTCAGGAAGATGTACGAGAGGCACAGGCCGATCAGGGCGGCGGCGATGACGGCCAGCCACCAGACCACGCCGACCAGAAGCAGGATGGCGAGCGGCACCGCGAACACCAGCAGGCGCAGCACGGTGTAGGTCAACCAGGAGGGAATCCGCTTCACCCTCACAGCTTAGGCACGCACCCTGAGAGTTACGATTGACGCATGGTTCGCCTCTGGATAGTCCTCGGCGTCGCTGCCGCGGTTTTCTACATCTATTCGGTGGCAGACTGCGCCCTTTTCGACCGTTCGCGAGTGCGCGGCCTACCCAAGCCCCTGTGGCTTCTGGTCATCATCCTCTTCCCCGTCATCGGTGGAGTCCTCTGGTTCCTGATCGGCCGAGGGCGTCGCGGCTCCGCCGCGCAACGCCGCGTGTCCGCACCGGATGACGATCCCGAGTTCCTGGGCAAGCTCAAGCTCGACCACGACCAGGAGGAGAGGATCCGCCAGCTCGAGAAGGAGCTCGCGGAACTCGATGACAACGGCACCGACCCCGACCAAACCGGCCGACGGGATGGGTGACCGCCCCACGACGGCTCCGGCCTCCGACACCGCGAACATCGAGACGGCATCCAGCGGCACCGCGAACAGCGACGACGCATCCACGGGTGCCGCATCCACGGGCACCGCATCCGCGGGCACCGCATCCGCGGGCACCGCATCCATCGACCTCCCGAGCACCGGGAATCCGGCGACCGACTTCTCGATCGCGCTCCTCGGCGGGCTGATCCGCGCGGGCGTGCGGGACCTCGTCGTGAGCCCTGGCTCGCGTTCTCAGGCGCTGGCGCTCGTCGCCGCCGAGCTGGAGCGGAGCGGGGCGGCGCGCCTCCACGTCCGGATCGACGAGCGGGTCGGCGGGTTCCTCGCGCTGGGGCTGGCGCGCGAGACCGGCGCTCCCGCGGTCGTCATCACCACGAGCGGGACGGCCACCGCCAACCTCCACCCCGCGGTGCTGGAGGCGCACGAAGCGGGCATCCCGCTGATCGTGCTCACGGCGGACCGGCCCGCCGAGCTGCGCGGCATCCGCTCGAATCAGACGACCCAGCAGGACGGGCTCTACGGTGAGGTGGTCCGCTGGTCGGAGGACGTCGAGGCTCCCACCGGCGCGGAGGACGAGCGTGCGCGGGCCGACGCGCTCGCGGTCGGCGCGGTGGAAGCCGCCGTGGGCGCTCAGACGGCCGACCCGGGACCCGTGCACCTGAACGTCGGGTTGCGGGAGCCGCTCTCGGTCGCGGTGCCCGCGCTCGACGGGCTGGTGGGCGGGTCGCTGCGGGCGGTCGCCGGTCCGGAGGCGCTCGACCGTGACATCCTGCACCTCGACGCCGGTCCCCGGACCGTGGTGATCGCCGGGGCGGACGCCGGCGAGGAGGCCGAGCGGCTCGCCCGCGAAGGCGGGTTCCCGCTGCTCGCGGAGGTGTCGAGCGGTTCGCGGTTCGGACCCAACCTGGTGCCGGCGTACCGTGAACTGCTCCGCGAGGAGACCTTCGGCGGTCGCGTCGAGCGCGCGATCGTGTTCGGGCATCCGACGCTCAGCCGTGAGGTGCCCGTGCTCCTCACCCGGCCGGACGTGGAGGTCGTCGTCGTCGCGCCGACGGGTCGCCAGGCGTACAACCCCGGACACCGGGCGCGCATCGTCGGCGGCGTCCAGCCTCCCGACGTCGACCTCCGCTCGCCGGAGGTGCGCGGCTGGGTCGGCAGCTGGGTGTTCGCCAGCCGTCGCCTCCTCGAGCAGTCGGCACAGGCGGGGGACCCCGCTGCCGCCGCGCCCGACGTCGACAAGGCACGCTCCTACGACCCGGCGGACGCGCTCGCGTTCGCGAAGGCCGAGCTCGCCGCCGTGCGCGCCCCCATCACCCGCCCCCTCCTCGCCGAGGCGCTCTGGCGCTACAGCTGGCCCCACGACCGGCTGGTGCTCGGCGCCTCCCGGCTGATCAGGGACCTCGACCGGATCGCGCCGGGCAAGCGGATCCGTGTGCACGCCAACCGCGGCCTCGCCGGGATCGACGGCACGGTGTCGACGGCCCTGGGAATCGCGATCGCGAGCCAGTCGGCCGCGGCGGCGACCGACGCTCCCGGCGGCGTGACGCGCGTGCTGCTCGGCGACCTCGCGCTGCTGCACGACGTCGGGTCGCTGCTGCTCGGTTCCGGAGAGACGCGCCCGCACGTGCAGGTCGTGGTCGGGAACGACGGCGGCGGCACCATCTTCGACGGGCTCGAGGTGGCTGCATCCGCACCGGCGACGGCGTTCGACCGAGTGCTCTACACGCCGCAGCAGGTCGGCCTCGCGGCGCTCGCCGCGGCCTACGGGTGGGACCACCGCGTGGCGCGCACGAAGGGCGAGCTGGACCAGGCGTTGTCGGCGCCTCCGCCCGGCCTGAGCATCGTCGAGGTCCCGCTGACCCGGTGACGGGGGTCGAGGGTACTGTGCTCGCCATGAGCGACAACAGCGAGCAGAGCCCGGCCGGCGACGACGTCCTGGGGGCGCGCGGAACGGACGAGCAGAACCCCGCCAGCAAGGACCCGGCGGAGTGGGTCACCGGCGACGAGCCCATGACGGCGTCGCAGCGCAGCTACCTCGACACCCTGGCGCGCGAGGCCGGTGAGGAACTGCCGGCAGACCTGACCAAGGCTCAGGCGTCGACCGAGATCGACCGGCTGCAGCAGAAGACCGGGCGCGGGCAGGGCTGAGGCGCCTAGCGGCCGGGGTCGGCGCGCCGCTCGTCGTCGGCCAGGTCGTCGGCGAGCTCCTCCGGCGTCAGGCTGTCGCCCGCGGTCGGGGTGCGGAAGGGAGGCCGCGGAGCGTCGACGTGGACCGGGTCGCTGTCCGCGTCCGGGCCGGCGTCGCGCGAGCGGACATCGGCGGCGCCGTGGGTGCGGTTCGCAGGCTGGAGGACGTCCACGTCGCGGTCCAGATTGTGCTCGCGCGGATCCGGCTCGTCGCGGGGCTCGTGCGCGGGGAGGAACGGTTCGGACATCGACATGCGCAGACCGTGCCACGGCGAGGTGACGCGAGGGTGAACGAACCGGACAGCAGGTCAGTCCCCGGGCCGCCAGCGGCCTCCCGCGACCGCTCCGAAGCGGAGCTCGGGGAAGTGCGCTCCGGCGCCGGTGACCCCGGGTTCGGCGAGGAGGCCGCAGAGGGAGCGGCGGGTCTGCTCGGCGAGCTCCGCATCCACGTCGCCCATCGAGTGCCAGCCCGCCTCGGCCAGCTGCTCGGGGGCGGTGATGGCGTCGCCCAGCAGAAGGACGCGCCGCCCCGCCGACGAGATCGCGACGCAGAGGTGGCCGGGGGTGTGACCGGGCGCCGGCACGGCCTCCACTCCGGGGGCGACCTCCGCGCGCGTGCTCAGCGGGCGGAGGACCGACGGCGGGAGCGACCGCAGGCCGGCCTCGATGTGGGGCGCCATCTCGCCGGGGCCGTCGACGAAGTGGTCCCAGTCGTCCGCGCCGAACCAGATCGTGGCAGACGGGAAGACCGGGCGTGAGGCCAGGTCGAACAGCCAGCCGACGTGATCGGCGTGGAAGTGCGTGCAGATCACGTCGGTGATGTGATGCGGCCGCACGCCGAGGGCGCGGAGGCCGGTCAGGAGCTGGCCGCCGACGAGCCACATCGCGTCGGGCAGGGACTGCATGTCGGGGCCGAGGCCGGCATCCACGAGGACGACGCGGTCACCGGTTCGCACCAGGAAGCAGCCGATCGGCAGCCAGGCGGCGCCCGCCCGGTCGAACAGGCCTGGCTCGGCGCCGGCGGTCGCATCGGGGTGGAAGTAGGAGGGACGCGCGACGAAAGCGCCGTCCGAGACCGGGTCCACCCGGATCGTGCCCACCTGCATGGGGTCAGCATAGAGGGGGTCGGCGGCGGGTTCTGGCGACCACCGACACAATCCCGAGCCGCTTGACGCGCCTTCGGATTATCGGCTCCCTACAACGATCGGGCGGTGCCGTTGAGGAATGGTTACCCTGGCGGCGTGCACATGATCTTCCGGACGATGCTCCACTTCCTCCTGTCGAAGTTCGGTCCGCGACTCGGTCACTGGGATGTCGCGCGCACGCGGTTCCGGGTGCTGCCGACGGACCTCGACATCCTGAACCACATGAACAACGGCGTGTACCTGTCGATCGCCGACATCGGGCGGTTCGACATGCTCTCGCGCAACGGGGTGTGGGCGATCTTCAAGCGGAGGGGCTGGTACCCGGTCGTCGCGTCCGAGACGATCTCGTTCCGGAAGTCGCTGGAGCTGTGGCAGCCGTTCGTGGTGGAGTCGCGCATCCTCGGGTTCGACGAGAAGGCCGTCTACGTGGAGCAGCGGTTCACCGTCGACGGCGAGATCTACACGCAGGCGTTCATCCGCGGGCGCTTCCTCAAGCGCGGCGGCGGGGTCGTCACCATCGCGGAGCTGCTGGAGGCCGTGGGACCGTCGCCGACCGACGTCACGGTGCCCGAGTGGCTGCGCGAGTGGGGCGTCGAGGCCGCACTGCCCTCCACCCGCGTGGAGGCGCCCAGCGTGTGGAGCGAGTGACGTGGTGACGTCGCCACTGTCAGGCGCGTGACGTAGCATGCCGTCCATGTCCGCCGTGCTCCCCGCTCCCGCCTCGCGGGCGGAGCCGGCGGCCGAGACGGTCTACCGCCCGGCGCAGCCGGTCGACATGCCCGGCACCCTCGCGCTCCTCGGGCGCGGGCCGTACGACCCGACGACGCAGTGGGACCTGCGCGGGATGTGGCGCACCTGGCGCACGCCGCACGGACCGGCGACGCTCCGCGTCCTGCGCCCTGCCGCCGACGGGTCCATCGCCGCGGCCGCGTGGGGTCCGGGCGCGGAGTGGGCGATCGCGGGCGTCCCGCGGCTGCTCGGCAGCGAGGACGACTGGGCCGGCCTCGACGTGAGCGGTCACCGGCTGCTGCGCGACAGCCTCCACCGCAACCCCGGACTGCGGTTGGCCCGGACGGGGCAGGCGCTGGAGGCGCTGCTTCCGGCGATCATCGAGCAGCGCGTGACCAGCCTCGAGGCGTACCGGTCGTGGGCGCGGCTGCTGCGCTGGTACGGCGAGCCCGCTCCCGGGCCGGCACCCGACGGCATGCGGGTGGTGCCGACACTGGAGCAGTGGCGCGGCATCCCGTCCTGGGACTGGCACCGGGCGGGCGTCGACCCGCGGCGCGCCCGGACCGCGCAGGCCGTGATCGCGGTCGGCCGGTCGCTGGAGCGTGCCGCCGAGCGCGCCTCCACGCTCGACGAGGCGGCGGCCGCGCTGCAGACGGTGCCGGGGGTCGGCCTCTGGACGGCGGCGGAGACGCTGCAGCGGTCGCACGGCCACCCCGACCTGGTCAGCGTCGGCGACTACCACCTGGCCCATCAGGTCGGTGAGGCGCTGATCGGCAGGCGCGTCGACGACGACGGGATGCTCGAGCTGCTGGAGCCGTGGGCCGGACACCGTCAGCGGGTGGTGCGGCTGATCTTCGCCAGCGGGTTCCGCTTCCAGCGCCGCGGGCCGCGGATGACCGTGCAGGACCACCGCTGGCACTGAGCCCGGGTGGTGCTGAGCGGGTGGCACTGAGCGGGCGATGCTGGGCGCGGCCCTGAGAGTCAGCCGAGGGTGCCGTCGCGGTGGGCGGCGGCGTGCTCCGTCCTGATGTCCTGCGACATCTCGCGGCACAGGGTCTCGTAGTGCTCCAGCATGCTGGGGTAGTAGTCATCCCAGCGCGGGAGCGGGCGCCCGTCGTGGGCCGCCAGCATCCGATCGAGGTAGTAGTCCCATCCGACTCCGATGTCGGCCTCGCCGGTCAGTGTGCGCAGGCGCTGGCCGAAGGTCACGGTCGTGTGGCCGCTCGCCTCCGTCAGGTGCACGTACATGCGCCGCGATTCGCCCCCGTGGCCGACGTCGATGTGGAGGCGGTGCGGGGCGGCGCACTCCATGATGGCGACGTCCTCCCACGGGGCGTCGGCGGCCTCCGCGGTCATGCGGAACTTCACCGCGCCCGTCCGCGGGGTGCCGGTGAACTCGCCGATCCACTGCTGCAGATAGCCGCTGCGGCTGAAGTAGGCCCACACCTCCTCGATCGGCGCTCGCAGGATGCGGTCCACGACCACGTAGACGCCGTCGTCCTTGCGGACCAGTCGACCTGTCGGTTGCGGCTGCATGGTGACCTCCCGGTGAGTCAGTCCCCGATGACCCTCACCTTAGTCATGCGAACGCGAAACCGGCAGGGGCCTCTCGCGGTGACCCCTCCGCCGCGGCGCTCAGCCCTCGAGCACCGCCATCGCGGCGTTGTGCCCGCCCAGCCCGCTGACCGCGCCGCCGCGACGGGCGCCCGAGCCGCACAGCAGGATGCGCGGATGGCGCGTGGCGACGCCCCAGCGCTGGGCCGGGGTGTCGAGCGGGTCGCCGTCCTCGGCGAACGGCCAGGAGAGCGGGCCGTGGAAGATGTTGCCGCCCGGCATGTTGAGCGCACGCTCCAGGTCGCGCGTCGTCTTGGTCTCGATGCAGGGCCGGCCGTCGGCGTCGGTGAGCAGGAGGCTCTCGACCGGCTCGGCGAGCACGGAGTTCAGGGAGGCGATCACGGCATCCTGCAGCCGCTGCCTGGTCGCGTCGTTGTTCTCGTCGGTGAGCCAGCGGTCGGGCGTGTGCAGGCCGAAGACGGTGATCGTCTGGGCGCCGGACTCGGCGAGCTCGGGGTCGAGGATGGTCGGGTCGGCGAGGGTGTGGCAGTAGATCTCGCAGGGGAGGAGGTCGGGCATGACGCCGCGGACCATCCCGGAGTACGCCTCCTCCAGCTGGGTGTACGTCTCGTTGATGTGGAAGGTGCCGCCGAAGGCCGCCTCGGGCGAGACGGACTCGTCGCGCAGGCGGGGGAGGCGCTTCAACAGGAGGTTCACCTTGACCTGCGCGCCCTCGGCTCGGGGACGAGGAGGCTCGGGCCGCTCGCCGAGGAGCGCGTCGAGCACGTCCGGGGCCGCGTTGACCAGCACGTGCCGGCCCTCCACCCTCCGCTCGTGGCCGTTGCGCACGTACTCGACGCTGCCGTCGGGGTGGATGGCCGTGACCTCGGCGCCGGTGACGATGCGGGCACCCGCCTCTCTGGCCACGCGCGCGAGCTCGCCGGTGACGGCGCCCATGCCGCCGATGGGGACGTCCCACTGGCCGGTGCCCTGGCCGATCACGTGGTACAGGAAGCACCGGTTCTGCGCCAGCTCGGGGTCGGACAGGCTCGCGAAGGTGCCGATCAGGGCGTCGGTCGCGACCACGCCGCGCACCAGGTCGCTCGTCAGGCGGGACTCGATGACCTCGCCGATCGGCCGCTCGATCAGCGCCTCCCACAGCTCGTCGTCGCCGACCAGCGCGCGGGCCTCGGAGCGCGTCAGCAGCGGCTCGGTGACCGTCGGCCAGAGGGCGCGGGCTGCCGCGCCGGTCGACGCGTAGAAGGCGTCGAACGCCTCGGCATCGGCGGCGGCGCCGACCCTGGCGAAGGAGGCGGCGGTCGCCTCTGCGTCGGTGTTGTCGACGAGCAGCCCGGTCTCTGGGTGGCCGGGAACAGGCGTGTACGAGGAGTAGCGGCGGTGGGCGAGCCGGATGTCGAGACCCAGATCGTCGATGATCCGCTGCGGGAGCAGGCTCACGAGGTAGGAGTAGCGCGAGAGGCGCGCCTCCACCCCGGGGAACGCCTGGGCGCTCACGGCCGCGCCGCCGACATCGTCCAGCCGCTCCAGGAGGATGACGCTCCTGCCCGCCCGAGCCAGGTACGCCGCGGCCGTCAGCCCGTTGTGCCCGCCGCCGACGATCACCACGTCGTGGGAGGGGGCGGAGGCGTGGGAGGACGAGGCGAGGTCGGTCATGGAACGAGCCTAAAGCGTCCCTTCTGCGTCCACAGGAGGGGGTTCGATGGGAGTTGTCCACGACTTGCGCCCGCCCCTTCGTCGGGCGTGCGGCGGACGAATACAGTCGAGGCATGGTGGAACACACGGACGGGGTCGAGACGCGCCCGGCTCAGCTGGCTCAGGAGGCCGTGGAGCTCGTGCGCACCTGGCTGGCCGAGAGCGCGCGGGGCGAATCGGCCCATGCCGACCCGGCGGCCGAGCGGCTGGCGGGGGTGCTGCGCGATCCGCACGGGCTGGAGTTCGCCGTCGGGTTCGTCGACGGGGTGGCGCGGCCGCAGGATCTCTTCGTGGCGGGGTACAACCTGCAGCGGGTCGCCAAGGGCATCCCGTCGTTCCTGCCCTGGTACCTCCGTCTCGCCCTGTGGCTGGGCGGGGTGTTCGGGCCGGTGCTGCCCTGGCTGGTGGTGCCGATCGCGCGCCGGGTGCTGCGGCGCATGGTCGGTCACCTGGTGGTCGACGCGACGCCCGACCGGCTGGGTCCGTCGATCGAGCGGCTGCGGTCGTCGGGCGATGTGCGGCTGAACCTCAACCTCCTCGGTGAGGCGGTGCTCGGCGAGGCCGAGGCGGCTCGCAGACTCGAGGGCACGCGTGCGCTGCTGGCGCGCGACGATGTCGACTACGTCTCGATCAAGGTGTCGTCGATCGTCCCGCAGCTGTCGATGTGGGCGTTCGACGAGAACGTCGACCGTGTCGTCGCGCGGCTGCTGCCGCTGTACGAACTGGCCGCCGCCTCCCCGACGCCCAAGTTCATCAACCTCGACATGGAGGAGTACCGCGACCTCGATCTGACGCTCGCGGTGTTCATGGACCTGCTCAGCCGGCCGCAGCTGATGAACCTCGAGGCGGGGATCGTGCTGCAGGCGTACCTCCCCGACGCGCTGGACGCCCTGCAGAGGCTCACCGAGTGGGCGACGGAGCGGCGGATCGCCGGTGGAGCGACGGTGAAGGTCCGCCTGGTCAAGGGCGCCAACCTCGCGATGGAGCGCGTGGACGCGGCGTTGCACGGCTGGCCGCTCGCGACTTACGGCGACAAGCAGTCGACCGACGCCAACTACAAGCGCGTGCTCGACTGGGCCCTCACGCCGGAGCACACGTACGCCGTCACGCTCGGGGTGGCCGGTCACAACCTCTTCGACGTCGCGTACGCCTGGCTCCTGGCCTCGCGCCGCGGGGTCACGGAGCGCGTCGACTTCGAGATGCTCCTCGGGATGGCGACCGCGCAGGCGGAGGTCGTCAAGCGGACGGTGGGGCAGCTCCTGCTCTACACGCCCGTCGTGGATCCGCACGAGTTCGACGTGGCGATCTCGTACCTGGTCCGGCGGCTGGAGGAGAATGCCAGCCCCGAGAACTTCATGTCGTCGGTGTTCGAGCTGGGGAGCGACCCGTCGGCCTTCGAGCGCGAACGAGAGCGCTTCCTCGCCTCCGTCGCTCAGCTGGAGGCCGACTCGCTGCCGCGCGGCGCCGCTCCGCTGCCCAACCGGCAGCAGGACCGCACGCACGAGCGGGAAGAGGCGACGGCACCGTCCCTCACCCGGCCGCCGGCCGCTCCCGAGGAACCCTCGGAGGATGCCGGCCCGGCCCACGAGGCCGAGGGGCTGACCAGCGTGGTGCTCGGACTTACGCGCGGATCGAGTGGGCTCGGGGAGACCGGGGCGCTCGACGGAGCGATGCTCGGCCGCAGCGGGGACGCCGCAGCGGATGTCACTGCGGATGTCACTGCGCCTTCCACTGCGCCGGCCGGGGACTTCCGCAACGCCCCGGACACCGATCCGTCGCTGCCCGCGAACCGTGCCTGGGGGCGCCGGATCCTCGCGCGGTCGGCCGACTCCGACATCGGCGCAGCGACCATCGCCGCGGCCGTCATATCCGACGAGCGGCGGCTGGAGGCGGCCATCCAGAGCGTGCGCGCCGCCGGAGCGGAGTGGGGAGCGCGCAGCGGGGCCGAGCGCGCCGCGATCATCGACCGTGCCGGGCACGCCCTCGAGGCCAACCGTGACCGGCTGATCGAGGTGATGGCGTCTGAGACGGGCAAGACCATCGCCGAGGCCGACCCCGAGGTCAGCGAGGCGGTCGACTTCGCCCACTACTACGCGACCCTCGCGCGTGAGCTCGACACCGTGCAGGGCGCGCGGTTCGTGCCATTGGCGCTCACCGTCGTCACCCCGCCGTGGAACTTCCCGGTCGCCATCCCGGCCGGCTCGGTCCTGGCGGCGCTCGCCGCGGGCAGCGGCGTCATCATCAAACCGGCCCCGCAAGCCCGGCGGTCGGGAGCCGTGATGGTGGAGGCGCTCTGGGAGGCGGGCATCCCGCACAACCTGCTCCGGCTCATCGACGTGGCGGAGGACGACCTCGGTCAGCGGCTGGTCGCGGACCCGCGCGTCGACCGCGTGATCCTCACCGGGTCCTTCGACACGGCGCGCCTGTTCCGGTCCTGGCGGCCCGACCTGCCGCTGCTGGCCGAGACGAGTGGCAAGAACGCGATCGTCGTCACGCCGAGCGCCGACATCGATCTCGCCGTGGCGGACATCGTCAAGAGTGCGTTCGGGCACGCCGGGCAGAAGTGCTCGGCGGCCAGCCTGGTCATCCTCGTCGGGTCGATGGCCCGGTCGGAACGATTCCGCAACCAGCTGATCGATGCGACCACCAGCCTGCGCGTGGGCTATCCGAGCGACCCGACGAGCCAGATGGGGCCGCTGATCGAGCCCGCTTCCGGCAAGCTGGCGCACGCCCTCACCTCCCTCGGCGCCGGGGAGGAGTGGCTGGTCGAACCGAAGCCGCTCGACGCCACCGGGCGGCTGTGGTCGCCGGGCATTCGCGCGGGTGTCCAACCGGGCTCGTACTTCCACCTCACCGAGTTCTTCGGGCCGGTCCTCGGGATCATGACCGCGCGCACGCTCGAGGAGGCCATCCGCTACCAGAACGCCATCGAGTACGGGCTCACCGCCGGGCTCCACTCCCTGGAGTCGGAGGAGCTCGGGCTCTGGCTCGACACCGTCGAGGCGGGGAACCTGTACGTGAACCGCGGGATCACGGGTGCGATCGTGCGGCGTCAGCCGTTCGGCGGCTGGAAACGGTCGTCCGTCGGGGCGGGCGCCAAGGCGGGCGGCCCGAACTACCTCATCGGGCTCGGCTCGTGGGAGCCCGAGCAGGGGCAGTCGAGCCGCAGCCTCCACCTGCGAGGGCTGGAGCCGCGGGTGACGCAGCTCATCGAGTCGGGTCAGGCGTCGATGGACTACGCGGCATTCGACCTGGTCCGGCGTTCGGCGCTGAGCGACGCCATCGCCGTCGCGACCGAGTACCACCGGGTGAAGGACGTGTCCGGGCTGGGTGTCGAGCGCAACCTGTTCCGGTACCGGCCGGTGCCGGTCACGATCCGGCTCTCCGAGGGCGCGACGCTCCCGGAGCTGCTGCGGATCATGGCGGCCGGGACGGTCGCCCGGTCCCGGTTCAGCGTCAGCACCGCGACCGCCCTGCCACGTGCCGTGCACCAGGTGCTGAAGGACCGGGAGGTCGACGTGGTCGTGGAGTCGGATGCGCACTGGCTGTCGCGCGTCCGCTCGCACAAGGTGGCGGCACATCGTATCCGGCTCATCGGCGGCGACCGCACTGCGCTGGCGGCGGCGCTCGGCGGGAGTCCCGACGTCGCGATCTACGCGGGGCCGGTGACGGCGTCCGGGCGGGTGGAGGTGCTGCCGTTCCTCCACGAACAGGCCATCTCGATCACCAACCACCGGTTCGGCAACCCGACCCGGCTGTCGGAGGGGGTGATCTGACGGCTGTCGCGACCGCCATCCGACGGGATCCGACCGGATCGGGCGGGCGTACGCTGAGGCACATGACGACTTCCGAGAGCTCCTCCGTTCCTGCTGCCGCGCCGGGCGTCCCGGCGGTCCCGCTCAACTCGGGCGGCAGCATCCCGCAGCTCGGGCTCGGGACCTGGCCGCTCGACGACCGCGAGGTCGAGCGGGCGGTGATCGAGGCCGCCGGCATCGGGTACCGGCACGTCGACACGGCGGCGAAGTACGGCAACGAGACCGGCGTCGGCCGCGGCGTCGCGGGCAGCGGGATCGCCCGCGAGGAGTGGTTCGTCACCACCAAGCTCGACGGCCACTACCAGGGCGACGACAAGGCGATCGGCGGCCTCGACGAGAGCCTCCGCAAGCTGGGGCTCGACTACGTCGACCTCCTGCTCATCCACTGGCCGCTCCCGGCCCGCGACCAGTTCGTCTCGACCTGGGAGACGTTCATCACGCTGCGCGAGCAGGGCAAGGCGCGGGCGATCGGTGTCTCCAATTTCAAGCCCGCGCACCTGGACCGGCTGATCGCCGAGACGGGGGTCGTACCGGCGGTGAACCAGATCGAGCTGAGCCCGGCCATCCAGCGCCGCGAGCAGCGCGCGTACGACGCCGAGCACGGCATCGTGACCGAGTCGTGGAGCCCCATCGGCGGAGGATCGGGCGACCTGCTGTCCGCACCGGTGCTGGCGGAGCTGGCGGAGAAGCACGGCCGGACACCCGGGCAGATCGTGCTGCGCTGGCACGTGCAGAACGGGCTGGTCGCGATCCCCAAGTCCAAGAGCCCGGAGCGGATGGCACAGAACCTCGCGATCTTCGACTTCGAGCTGGACGAGGACGACCTGGCCGCACTCGACACCCTCGACCAGGGCCCGGACGCCGGGGTGGACTCGGACCGCTCCGGGCACTGACGCGGGCGAGGACTCCGTCGGCGCACTGAAGCGACCGGGGCTCCGCGCCGGGCGCTCCGCCGCGCGTCCCGCCACCTACCCCGCGTCGCGGACAAGGGGCAGGGTGACCGTGACCTTGAGGCCGGAGGGGTCCGCGTTCGCGAGGACCACCTCTCCGCCCGCCGCGTCCGCGAGGGCGGCGACGATCGCGAGGCCCAGTCCGCCTCCCGTGCCCGAGCGCGAGGTGCGGGCGTCGTCGGCGCGGGTGAAGCGGTCCAGGGCGACCGGGATGAACTCCGCGGGCATCCCGGGGCCGGTGTCGCGGACGGACAGCACCACGTTCTCGCCCGACACCGACAGGGATGCGGTGACCGCGGCCTCCTGCAGCGAAGCCGAGCGGATCGCGGTGATCGCGTTGCCGAGCAGATTATCCAGGATGCGGCCCACGTCCGTGGGGGAGAGCGCGACCCGAGCGTCCGCGTCCGGACGCTGCCGCGGGTCGTAGTCGTAGTCGATGGAGATCCGGCCCTCGTCGTCGTCGCTGCTCACCAGCAGCCGGGCGCGGTCGACCGCATCGGTGAGCTCGTCCGCGAAGGTGCGCCAGTCGATCCGGCCGCTCGACGGTCCGGCCTCGATGCGCGAGAGCTCCAGGAGGTTGTTCGCCAGCTGGCCCAGCCGCAACGCCGTGGCATGCGACGACCGGATGTCGGTGAGCAGCGAGTCTGCGTCTCCGGCATCCAGCTCCGCCAGCTCCAGCTGCCCGCGCAGCACCGCCAGGGGCGTCCGCAGCTCGTGGCTGGCGTCCGATACCATCTGCCGCTCGCGGTCGGCGGACGCGCGCAGGCGGCGGATCAGGTCGTTCAGCGTGGTCGCGAGCTCGGACAGCTCATCCTGGGCCGGCCCGACGGTCAGGAGGCCGGTCGACTCCTCGCGCCGCGTGCGCTCCTCGCCGGCGATGCGTTCCGCCTGCTCGCGCATCCTGCTGACCGGGCGCAGCGCCGCACGCGCCAGCAGCCATGATGCGGCGCCGAAGCCGAGGATCAGCACGGCGGCGCCGATGAGCAGGGCCGCGGTGAGTCGGTCGAGGATCAGCGCGGTCGTCTCGTCGTTGCGGGCGGCGACGATGTGGATCGGCCCGGCCGTCGTCTCGATCGTGTGGGTGAGGACGAGGTACTGGTCGTCGCCGAGCTGGAACGAGGTCGGGGTGTTGTCCAGCCGGATCAGCGTGTCGATCCGCCGCTCCATCGCCGCCGGCAGCGTGGAGGCGAGGAGGCGGCCCTCCGCCGAGACGACGGCGAGCTCCTGCCCGCCGCCGGGCAGGTCGAACGGGCCGTCCGGGTCGGCCCGCACCGACTCCTCCGGGGTGCTGATGTCGTTGGTCAGGAGAGTGACGGTGGCGTTGTGCAGGATGCCCGCGACGCCTACCCGGATGACGACCACGGCCACCAGGCCGAACAGGGTCGCCACCACGAGGCTGCCGATCGTGATGCGGGCCGTGATCGACAGCCGGCGGAGCCGGTTCACGACCGCGACGCGCCCCGGCCCTCCGCGGGCGCAGGCTCGGCCGGCCCGGATGCGGCCGACCCGGATCCGGCCGACCCGGCTCCGGCCGGACCAGACACGGTCGACCCGGACGCGGCGGTACCGGCTCCGGCGCTCCCCGGCCCGCCGGACGCCGCCTCGGCCTCCTGCACCGGAGCCGCGTTCTTCGCGTCGAGCCGGTACCCCCGGCCGCGCTCGGTGATGATCGAGAGCCCGGCGTCGGCGGAGTCGAGCTTCTTGCGCAGATACGACACGTACTGGTCGATGACGTTGGTGCCGATGTTCTCGGTGGTGCCCCAGACCGACTCGAGGATGTCCGCGCGCGACAGCGTCTTGTCCGGGTTGGTCGCGAAGAGGCGCAGCAGCGCGAACTCCCGGCGGCTGAGCGGCATCTCGTGCCCGGCGACCAGCGCCTGGTGCTCGTGCGAGTCGATGGTGAGCCTCCCGACGGTCACCTGCGGCCGCATGCCGCTCGGCTCCCGTCGCAGCAGCGCACGCAGCCGCGCGGCCAGCTCGGCGAACGCGAACGGCTTCGTGAGGTAGTCGTCGGCGCCGGAGTCGAGGCCGTGCACGCGGTCCTCGATGGCGTCGCGCGCGGTGAGGAGCAGGATGGGCATCGGGTTCTGCTGCTCCCGGATGTGCCGGCACAGCTCGAAGCCGCTCATCCCCGGCAGCATCACGTCGATCGCCGCCGCCGCGAAAGCGTCCGAGCGCAGCGCGATCATCGCATCCACGCCGTTCGTCACCAGGGTGACCTCGTAGCCCTCGGCGGCCAGGCCGCGCTGGACCAGGCCTCCCATGTCCGGATCGTCTTCGACAACGAGCAGCTTCATGGGCCAATCGTGCCACTGTCAGCCGTGCCGGCGCTCGGATCCGTCGTACCGGGGTGCTCGGAGCGCTGAACGTTCTCGCAGGGTCCGCCCGGTCGCGCCGTCGCGGCCGCGGTTCAGCCCTCCTCGATCACCGACCGCAGCGACTCCAGGGTCATGCGCCAGTTGCCGCTCATCCGCTCGGCCTCCTCGGCGTCGACGCAGCCGTCCTGCGTGATCGTCACCAGGGTCCCGTCGCCCTCGGCCGAGAGCAGGTACGAGACCGTCTGGTAGTTCTCAGGGAGGTCGGGCTTGCCGCTGAGCGGGCTGTAGTAGGTGGAGACGAGCCGGTCGCCCGGGACCACCTCCAGCAGCGTGCCGCGGTCCTCGTAGGGCGCGCCCTCCCATTCGCCGCGGTAGACGATGGGGCTGCCCTCCTGCCAGTCGGTCTCCACTCGGGTGCCGAACAGGTATCGGGAGATCGTCTCCGGGTCGGTCAGCGCCCGCCACACGGCGGAGCGATCGGCGTCGATGCGGATGCTGGCGCGTGCTGTCTCGGTCATGGAATCAGCCTCCCTCCTCCCGGCGCGCGGATCTTGAACGATCGCGACAGCGGACAGCGGACAGCGGGCAGCGGGCAGCGGGCAGCGGACAGATGACAGCGAGTTAGGTACCGCGCTCAGCCGTTTCCGCGGTTGATGAGCCGCGACAGCACGATCGCGCTGCGGGTGTGGTCGACGTTGGGTGCCAGGCGCACCTTCTCGAGCGCGGCCTCCAGGCTCGGGATGTCGCGCGAGCGGATGTGGACGATCGCGTCGGCGCTGCCGGTCACCGTGCCCGCGTCGACCACCTCGGGGACGGCCGAGAGGATGCGCAGCAGCTCCTCCGGCGACACCGTTCCGCGGCAGAACAGCTCGACGTACGCCTCCGTGCTCATCCCGTCGATCGCCGGGTCGACCTGGATGGTGAACCCGCGGATGACGCCGTCGGCCACCAGGCGGTCCACGCGCCGCTTCACGGCCGAGGCGGAGAGCCCGACCACCGAGCCGATGTCGCCATACCCTGCGCGCGCGTTCTGGCGGAGCAGGTCGAGGATGCTGCGATCGAGGTTGTCCACGGCGCAAGCATACGGTGGATCGTTGCGCGTTGGCTCGCGTATTGCTTGAATTTTGCGCTTGAACGCAATGGATCGCTATGGATTCGCTGTGCGTGGGGGTCCACACTGGCCGCATGTCGATCGCGAGCGAAGACGTGCGGCCGGAGCCGGAGGCAGTGCCGGAGACGGCCCCCGCGCGCTCGACGCGGCACCGGACCGTACTGATGTGCCGGCCGGAGCACTTCGCGGTCGTCTACCGCATCAATCCGTGGATGGACCCGGCGCGGCCGACCGACACCGCCCTCGCGCTGCGGCAGTGGGAGGGGCTCCGCGCCGTGTACCTCGGCCTCGGCTACGACGTGGAGCTCATCGACCCGCTGCCCGGCCTCCCGGACATGGTCTACGCGGCGAACGGCGGCTTCGTGCTGGACGGCGTCGCGTACGGCGCCCGCTTCGTGCACCCGCAGCGCCAGGCGGAGGGTCCGGCGTACCTCGACTGGTTCCGCGCCAACGGCTTCGAGACCGTCGAGCCCGGCGAGATCAACGAGGGGGAGGGGGACTTCCTCGTCGTGGGCGACGTGATCCTCGCCGGCACCGGCTTCCGCAGCTCGGACGCCAGCCACCGCGAGCTGGAGGCCGTCGTCGGGCGGCCCGTGCTCAGCCTCCGCCTGACGCACCCGAACTTCTACCACCTCGACACCGCCCTGACCGTGCTCGACGAGACGCCGGGGCGCGAGCACATCGCGTACCTGCCCTCCGCCTTCGACGAGCCGAGCCTGGCGCTGTTGCGCGAGCGGTTCCCCGACGCCATCCAGGTCGCCGAGGAGGACGCCGCGGTGCTCGGGCTCAACGCCTTCTCCAACGGGCGCGACGTCGTCATCGCCGCGCGCGCCACCGGGTTCGCGGCGCAGCTGCGCGACCACGGCTACACCCCCATCGGCGTCGACCTCTCCGAGCTGCTGCGCGGCGGGGGCGGCGTCAAGTGCTGCACCCTCGAGCTCCGCCGCTGACGCAGGAGCCGTGCCGAAGGAGGCGCGATGAGCGCGACGACGCAGAGCCAGGCCGAGGCCATCGCCCGCGAGGAGGCCCACCTCGCGCACAACTACCATCCCCTCCCCGTCGTCATCGCCTCGGGCGACGGCGCCTGGGTGACCGACGTGGAGGGCCGCCGCTACCTGGACTGCCTGGCGGCGTACTCGGCGGTGAACTTCGGGCACTCCAATCCGGTGCTGCTGGAGGCCGCCCGCGCGCAGCTCGACCGCATCACCCTCACCAGCCGCGCCTTCCACAACGACCAGCTGGGCCCCTTCGCCGAGGAGCTCGCCGCCCTGGCGGGCAAGGAGATGGTCCTGCCGATGAACACCGGAGCGGAGGCGGTCGAGTCGGCCGTCAAGGTCGCCCGCGCCTGGGGGTACCGGGTGAAGGGCGTCGGCGCCGGGCGCGCGAACATCGTCGTCATGGCCGGCAACTTCCACGGCCGCACGACCACGATCGTCGGCTTCTCCGACGACCCGCAGGCGCGCGACGACTTCGGGCCGTACACCCCCGGCTTCCGGATCGTGCCGTACGGCGACGCGGAGGCGCTCGCCGCGGCGATCGACGACGACACCGTCGCCGTGCTTGTCGAGCCGGTGCAGGGCGAGGCGGGGATCATCCTCCCGCCGCCCGGCTATCTCGCCGCGGTGCGCGAGCTGTGCGACCGGCGTCGGGTGCTGTTCGTCGCGGACGAGATCCAGTCGGGGCTGGGCCGGACCGGATCGACGTTCGCGTGCGATCTCGCGGGCGTCGTCCCCGACCTCTATCTGCTCGGCAAGGCGCTGGGCGGCGGCATCGTCCCGGTCTCGGCGGTGGTCGGCGACGCGGAGGTGCTCGGCGTGCTGCGGCCGGGCGAGCACGGCTCGACGTTCGGCGGCAACCCGCTCGGCGCGGCCATCGGACGCGCCGTCGTGGCGATGCTGGCGACCGGCGAACCGCAGGCGCGAGCGGCGATGCTGGGCGCGATCCTCCGTGAGCGGCTCGAACGGCTCGTGGGCGAGGGCGTGGTGGCGGTGCGCTGCGTCGGCCTGTGGGCGGGCATCGACGTGGACCCCGCGCTCGGCACGGGCCGCCGGATCTGCGAGCGACTGATGGAGCGGGGTGTGCTCGCGAAGGACACGCACGGCTCCACCATCCGGCTCGCTCCTCCACTCGTCATCGAGGAGGCGGAGCTGGGCTGGGCGGTCGACCAGCTGGAGGCGGTGCTCATGGCCTGATCCGAATCGGTCGTTCCCCTGGCGTGGCGCCGGTGGCACCATGGGCGCCATGAGCGACTCGGAGCAGGCCACACGGCCGCATGACACCCGTGGCGACCACGGCTTCTTCGGTCAGCCGCGCCCGCTCGCGACCATCTTCGGCGTGGAGATGTGGGAGCGGTTCTCGTTCTACGGGATGCAGGGCATCCTCCTCATCTATCTCTACTACTCCGTCGCGCGAGGCGGCCTCGGCATCCCCGAGACCACGGCCGCGGGCATCGTCGGCGCGTACGGCGGCGCGGTGTACTTCTCGACGATCCTGGGCGCGTGGCTCGCCGACCGGGTCTTCGGCTCGGAGCGCATCCTGTTCTGGAGCGCGGTGGTCATCATGGCCGGCCACCTCTCGCTCGCGCTGCTGCCAGGCTTCGCCGGGGTGATCGTCGGCCTGATCTGCATCGCGATCGGCAGCGGCGGCCTGAAGGCCAACGCGACCCGCATCGTCGGCACGCTGTACGACGAGCACGATCCGCGCCGTGACGCGGGGTTCTCGCTGTTCTACCTCGGCATCAACCTCGGCGCCTTCCTCGGCCCGCTGCTCACCGGGCTGCTGCAGACGACCCTCGGCTTCCACTGGGGCTTCGGGCTCGCGGCGGTCGGCATGGCGATCGGGCTCCTCCAGTACTCGTTCGGCCGCAAGCGCCTGCCGGACCGGGCGCGCGAAGTGCCGCACCCGCTGCCTCGCAGCCGCTACCCGCTGATGATCGTGCTGGCCGTCGTCGCGGTCGCCGTGATCGTCGCGCTCGTGCTCACCGGGCTGATCAACGCCGACAACATCGCCCTCTGGGTGATCGTGCTGGTGATCGGGGCGGCGATCGCGTACTTCGCGGTGATCCTGTCGTCGCGGCTGCTCAGCTCGGTCGAGCGCAGCAGGGTCCTGGCCTTCATCCCGCTGTTCATCGTGAACGCGGTGTTCTGGTCGCTCTACCAGCAGCAGTTCACGGTCGTGACGATCTACTCGGACAAGAGGCTCGACCGCGACATCTTCGGCTGGGAGTTCCCGGTCTCGTGGGTGCAGTCCATCAACCCGATCTTCATCATCGTGCTGTCGGGCGTCTTCGCGGCGATCTGGACCAAGTGGGGCGAGAAGCAGCCGTCGACGCCGCTCAAGTTCGCAGCCGGCACGGTCTTCATGGGGCTCGCGTTCTGGCTGTTCCTGATCTGGGCGGGGGGCGGCGCGAACAGCACGCCCGTGCTCGCGATCGTCGGCATCCTGCTGGTCTTCACGGTCGCGGAGCTGCTGATCTCGCCGATCGGGCTCTCGGCCTCCACGAAGCTCGCGCCGCACGCGTTCCAGGCGCAGATGGTGGCGCTCTACTTCCTGTCGGTCGCGCTCGGAACGGCGATGGCCGGGCAGCTCGCGAAGCTGTACTCGCCCGAGAACGAGGGCATCTACTTCAGCATCATCGGGCTGGTCGCGGTGCTCGTCGGCGTCGCGCTGGCGCTGGTCAGCCGGTGGGTGCTGCGGCTGATGCGCGGGGTGCGGTAGCGGGTGCTGCGGCGGATGCGCGGGGTGCGGTAGCGGGTGCTGCGGGATGCCGGCGGTGCCACGGCGGGGCCGGGTGGTGTCCGGCATACTGGGCGGATGGCCTCCGTCCTCGCCGTCTGCCGTGTCGATCAGCTGCTGCACGACGCCAGCCACATCGGCGTCACCGCGATCGACAAGCGTCCCGTTTCACGGCGTCTGAAGGTGCGGCCGTACGGCCTCCACGGCGACGTGCAGGCGGACCGCAAGCACCACGGCGGCCCGACCAAGGCGCTGTACGTCTACGCCGAGGAGGACGCCGCGTTCTGGGCGGACCGGCTCGACCGCGACATCCCGCCCGGGCTCTTCGGCGAGAACCTCCGGCTCAGCGGGCTCGACGTCAATGCGGCCGAGATCGGCGAGCGGTGGCGGATCGGCGGCGAACTGGTCGTCGAGGTGACGTGCCCGCGCACGCCCTGCGCGACCTTCCAGCGGCGGATGGGCGAGGAGCAGTGGGTGCGCCGGTTCACCGAGGCCGCGCGTCCCGGGCCGTACCTGTCGGTCGTGAAGTCGGGCACCGTCGGCGTGGGCGACGAGGTGGAGGTCGTGTCCCGTCCCGGGCACGGCGTCACGATCGCGTCGTGGTTCGCCGCGGCGGACAGCGCCCAGGCCGACGCGCTGGAGGAGGCGGAGCGCGACGGCCGCGTCCGGCTCGTCCCCGAGATGCACGAGTCGATCCGGACGGTGCGTAAGCGGGCCTCCGCGCCCGCCGTCTAGCCGGCCCGCGAGCACAGGAAAAATGTCGCCGATCGGCATGATCGACGACATTTTTCCTGTGCTCGGCGGCTACGGGCTACGGGCTACGCGGCGTTCAGGCGGGTCAGTTCTTCGGGGGTGAGCTCCACGTCGACCGCGGTCAGCGAGTCCCGGATGGTCTCGGGGCGGGACGAGCCGGGGATCGGGATGACGTTGGGCGCCTGGGCGAGGTGCCAGGCCAGGGCGATCACCTGCGGGCTCACCCCGCGGTCCGAGGCGATGTCGGCGAACGGCTCGAACCGGTCGCCGAGCTCGGCCGCGTTGGTGATGCCGCCCAGCGGACTCCACGGGAGGAACGCGATGCCGAGCTCCTCGGTCATCCGCAGCTCCGGCTCGCTCGATCGGAACGCCGGCGAGTACTGGTTCTGCACCGACACGAGCCGGCCGCCCAGCACCTCCTGCGCCTCTCTGATCTGCAACTGGTTCGCGTTCGAGATGCCCGCCATCCGGATGATGCCCTCGTCGAGCAGGTCGCGCAGCGCGCCGACAGACTCGGCGTACGGCACGTCCGGGTCGGGCCGGTGGAACTGGTACAGCCCGATCGCGTCGCCGCCGAGCCGGCGCAGCGACGCCTTGGCCGCCTCCTTGAGGTAGTCCGGCCGGCCGTGCACGGTCCAGCTGCCGTCGCCCGGTCGCAGGTGGCCGCCCTTGGTGGCCACGAGCACGGTGGAGGCGTCACCGCTCCACGTGCGCAGCGCTTCGGCGATGAGCTCCTCGTTGTGGCCGGTCTCGTCGGCGTGCAGATGGTAGGCGTCCGCCGTGTCGATGAGGGTCACGCCGGCATCGAGGGCGGCGTGGATGGTCTTCAGGGAGCGCTCCCGGTCGGGGCGGCCCTCGATCGACATGGGCATGCCGCCCAGGCCGATGGCGCTGACCTCGACGTCTCCGATCCTGCGGGTCTTCATCCGTTCTCCTTCGCTCACCATGCGTAGTCCTCGGGCGCCGTGCGGTGCCCGGGGAAGATCTCGTCCAGTCGTGCCAGTGCCGCGTCGTCGAGCGTCACGTCGAGCGCGCGGAGGCCGCCCTCCAGCTGCCCCATCGTGCGCGGCCCGATGATCGGGCCGGTGACGCCCGGCCGGGTCAGCAGCCAGGCCAGCGCGATGTCGCCCGGCTCGTGGCCGAGCTCCTCGGCGAACGCCTCGTACGCCTCGATCGCGTCGCGGTGCTTCTCGAGCGTCTCGGCCGCGCGGCCCTCCAGCCGGCGCTTGCCCTCGTTCTGCTTCCTCACCACGCCGCCGAGCAACCCGCCCTGCAGCGGCGACCAGGCGATCACCCCGACGCCGTTGGCCTGGGCGGCGGGCAGCACCTCCAACTCGACCTGCCGGGTGAGGAGGTTGTAGATCGACTGCTCGCTGACCAGCCCGACGAAGTTGCGCTTGCGCGCCTCCGCCTGCGCGGTCGCGATGTGCCAGCCGGCGAAGTTGCTGGAACCGGCGTAGAGGATCTTGCCCTGCGCGACGGCGACCTCCATCGCCTGCCAGATCTCCTCCCAGGGCGTGTCACGGTCGATGTGGTGGAACTGGTAGATGTCGATGTAGTCGGTCTTGAGCCGCTGGAGGCTGGCGTCGAGCGCCCGGCGGATGTTCAGCGCCGACAGCCTGCCCTCGTTGGGCCAGTCGCCCATGTCGCCGTAGAGCTTGGTGGCGAGCACGGTCCGCTCGCGGCGGCCGCCTCCGCTCGCGAACCAGTCGCCGATGATCGACTCGGTCGCGCCCTTGCCGAGGTGCTGGCCATAGGCGTTGGCGGTGTCGAAGTAGTTGATGCCCGCCTCGTGGGCGGCGTCCATGATCGCGTGCGAATCCTCCGCGCTCGTCTGCGGACCGAAGTTCATGGTGCCGAGGACGAGACGGGAGACCTTCAGGCCGGAACGGCCGAGATGCGTGTACTCCATGGCGTCAGCATCCCCCGCTCCGGGGGAAAGGCCAACGGGTGCGAGGGCAGAATCCTGCAAGCATGCAGTTCCGTGTCAAATATTAAAGCTAAGGTTTGTACTTCATGCCCAACAGAGGGACGGGTGCTCATGCGTCTGGGTTGGCTCGTGGCTCTCGGAGTGGTCGCCGCATTCGTCCTCGTCGTCGTCGGCTTCGGCCTGGCGGACCTCGGTCGGATCTCGGTGTGCGACGGGGCCATCGTCGACACCGCGCTCTGCAACGGAGCCCGCCTGCGCCAGTCGATCTTCGCCGCTGCGCTCGCGATGGCGGGGATCATCGCGGCGGCGATCCTGATCGCGGCGTTCGTCGTCGCGCATCGGCCGGGCCGGGCGCAGACGACCTCCGTCATCGGCGATCCGCCGGCCGATGCGCGACTGACGCACGCCGAGGGCGTGGAACCGGTCGACGACTACCGCGAGACCGGGGCGGCGGAGTAGGCGCCGGCGGCGATGTCCTCCAGCAGGGTCGGGCCCGACGGGGTCCAGCCGAGGCGCTCCCGCGTGAGCGCGCTGGAGGCCGGGATGTCGGCGCTGAAGAACGTGCCGAGCCAGCCGAAGTGGTCGTTCGCCTCCTCGGCGGGGATGGAGGCCGTCGGCACGCCGAGCGCGTCGCCCAGGGCTGCCGCGATCTCGCGGGCGGAAATGCCCTCCTCGGCCACCGCATGGACGACCGGAAGGGCGGGCGCGCCCGCCAGCGCCTCGTCCAGGGCGAGGGCGATGAGCCGGCCCGCGTCGGACCGGTGCACCGCGGGCCAGCGGTTGCTCCCGTCGCCGACGTATCCGGCGACGCCCGTGCGGCGCGCGACGTCGGCGAGGACGGCGGTGAACCCGTGGTCGCCCGCTCCGTGCACGGTGGGCGCGAACCGGAGCGCGACGGGGCGCACGCCGCGGTCGGCGGACGAAAGGGCGAGCTGCTCCGCGCCGCCGCGGGGCGACTCGGGGCCGCTGAACGGCGACGCGTCCTCCTCGGTCGCGAGCCGCCCGGGAGCGAGCAGGGCGAGGCCGGAGGCGAACAGGAACGGCTTGCCGGTCCCCTCCAGCGCTCCGAGCATCGTCTCGACGGCCGCGCGCTCGGCGAGGCCGGAAGACGCGTAGGCGTCGAAGTCGTGCTTGAAGGCGAGGTGGATGACGCCGTCGGCCTCCTCGGCCCCCGAGCGGAGGCTGCCGAGGTCGTCGAGGCTGCCCCGGTGGACCCCGGCTCCGGCGGCGAGAAGGGCGTCGGCCGAGGCGTCGGATCGGGCGAGGCCGATCACGTCGTGGCCGGCGGCGAGGAGCTCCGGGACGGCGGCCGAGCCGATCCAGCCGGAGGCTCCGGTGACGAAGATGCGCATGAGCGGTCCTTTCGAGCGAGTGATGTCAGGGAGTGACATCACTCGCAGCGTAGCACTGATGTCATTCACTGTCATCACTCGTGCAGCGCCGCACTAGACTGTGCGCATGGGACGCTGGGAGCCGGACGCGCGCGGGCGTCTCGCGCTCGCCGCGCTGGAGCTGTATGCCGAGCGCGGCTACGACAGCACCTCCGTCGCCGACATCGCCGCGCGGGCGGGCGTGACGGAGCGCACCTTCTTCCGCCACTTCGCGGACAAGCGCGAGGTGCTCTTCGATCGCACCAACGCGATGGGCACGGCGGCGGTGGCGGCGATCCTGGATTCCGCGCCCGGGCTCTCGCCTCTCCAGCGGGTCGAGGCGGGCATGGCGGCCGCCGGCGGGTTCTTGGAGGAGCGCCGGCCGTGGGCGCGGGAGCGTGCGCGGGTCATCGCGGCGACGCCCAGCCTCCAGGAGCGCGAACTGCTCAAGCTGTCCGCCCTGGCCGACGACTGCGCCGGCGCGCTGCGCGAGAAGGGCGTGCCGGAGCCCACGGCGACCCTCGCGGCGGAGGCCGGGGTCGCGGCGTTCAAGCTGGCGTTCGCCGGGTGGATCGCCGACGACGAGCCGCGCACGCTCGCCGAGCGCATCCGGGCGCATATCCGCGACCTGCGGGAGCTCGCGGCGGGCTGACGTGGGGCGCCGATTCGGGCGAGCTGTCGCCGGCGGGCCGACGCGGGCGCTACCGCCCCAGCGCGGCCTCCAGCTCCGGGTCGGTCGGCTCGACCAGGTGGCTGCCGTCGGGCAGCACGATGACGGGGATGTTCGTGCGGCCGCTGATCGCGCGGGCGCGCTCGGCCTCCTCCGGGCGCTGCACGAGGTCGATGTACTCGTAGTCGGCGCCGAGCCGGTCGAGGAGGGCCTTGGAGCGGATGCAGTCGCGGCACCAGTCCGCGCCGTACATGGTGATGGAGGAGGACGAGGTCATCCCTCCACCCTAGGAGCGCTCGGCTGGGAGTCCTGTGGGCGCGGTGCCGTCGACGATCAGCGTGGCCCGCTCCTGCGTCGCCTCGATGAGGGTCGCGTTCACGCCGTCCACGTCGCGCGCCCAGGCCAGCGCGGCGTCGGGTGTCCGGCCGTGGCGGGTGTGCCGGTCGACCAGGCGCCGCAGCCGCTCCTCCTCGGGCGTGGCGACGAACCAGCTCTCGGTGAGGAGGCCGGGGATGCGGTCCCAGGGCGACTGCGGCGCCAGCAGGTAGTTGCCCTCGACGACGACGAGGCGCGCCTCCGGCCCGACCGGGATGGAGCCGGCGACGGGCTCGTCGACGGTCCGCTCGAAAGCGGGCGCGTACACAGGGTTCTCGCGCTCGTCGAGGATGCGCCGCAGCAGCGCCACGAAGCCCCAGCCGTCGAACGTGTCGATGGCGCCCTTGCGGTCGTGACGGCCGAGGGCGTCCAGGGTCGCGTTGGCGAGGTGGAAGCCGTCCATCGGCAGGTAGACGGCTGCCGGCTCGCCGAGACGCTCGTTGACGGCGTCGGCGACCGCGCGGGCGAGGGTGGTCTTGCCCGAGCCGGGGCTGCCCGCGATCCCGAGCAGCACCCGTCCGCCGGGGCCGGGGACGAGGTCGAGCGCGCGCCGGGCCAGAGCAGCGAAGGAGGGTGAGGCGGGGGATGCGGAGGAGGGGGGGGGGGGGGGGGGGGCGGCCCCGGGTGTGGGGGCCCCCCCCCCCCCCCCCC
>NZ_JBPGXM010000026.1:0-33240 GCF_056755495.1 Leifsonia sp. KNZ12-8B | reverse complement strand
AGATGTGTATAAGAGACAGGGTCGATGCTGATCTCGTCGGCGTCGAGGTTGGCGAGGGCGCCGGCGAGCACGTCGGCGCTGAACGTGCCGTCGTCGCGGGCGTCGAGGAGCGCGGTGCGCTGCGCCCGCAACTGCTCCAGCCGGGCCGCCTTGTAGCGGCCGAACGCCTCCGGCGTGCGCTCGCTGATCTCGGGGAGCGGAACCGTCCGAGCGGCCCGGTACAGCACCTCCATCAGCCGGCGCCGCTCATCGCGCTCGGCGGCCGGGTCCGCCGCGGCCGGCTTCACCAGCCGCAGCACGGGCCCGAGCGTGCCGCCCTGCAGCAGCAGCGAGCCCGCCGCGACGAGGAACGCGATCAGCACCAGCACCGACCGACCGGGCGTGTCCTGCGGGAGGCTCTGCGCGGCCGCGACCGTGACGGCCCCGCGCATCCCCGCCCACACCACGATCGAGCCCTCCCGCCAGCCGAGCGGCGCGCCCGTGAAGTAGTCGATGTCGGCCAGGACGCGCCGCAGCCGCGTGCCGAAGCGCGCCAGACTCTCGGCAGTGGGCATCCGGCGTCGCCGCTTCGAGCTCCGGCCGATGCGTCGCCGCGCCGCCTCGAAACCGCGCGCGCGCCTCCGCTCGGCCTCGGCGACTCCCGCCCAGGGCCCCGCGGTCGGATCGGGGACGATCGGGATGCGGTCCGCGCTCGCAGCCGCACCGGCGGCCCGCTCCGCTCCCGCGGTCCCGGCCGCGCCCCTTACACCGGCCTCCGCCGCACCCGCGTCCGTCGCACCCGCGGCCGCCGCCGCATCCTCGGCCGCCGCCGCACCGCCCTCCACCGCAGCACCCGTCCCTGCGCCGATCTCCCCCGCGACCCGCTGCTCGATCCCCCGCAACATCCGCTCGGGGTCGGCGAGTCGCTGCTGCAGCCGCTGGAGTTGGGGCCGCATCCGCTCGCCGCGGCGGCTGCGCCGGGCGAGGAGGGCCAGCAGCGGCGCGACGAAGGCCGCCCGCACGAGGATCGTGAGCACCAGAGCGCCCGCCGCGATGCCGACCGCGGGCAGCACGCCGGAGTGGTCCTCCTGCACCTTCTGCAGGATGCCGAACAGCTCGAGTCCCATGGTCAGGAAGATGAGTCCTTCGAGCACGAGCTCGACGGTCCGCCAGTTCTGCGCGTCCGAGAGCCGGTGCTCCGGGGACAGCACGCGCGGCGCGCGACTTCCGGTGACCAGGCCCGCGACGACCGCAGCCACTAGCCCGGACGCCCCGAGCGCCTCCGCGGGGATGGAGGCGAGGAACGGCACGGTGAACGACAGCACCGTGTTCACCGTCGCATCGGTCACCCTGGCCCGCACGATGAGGTTGAGCCGGCCGACGGCCCAGCCGAACGCCACGGCGATCACCACCGAGTACAGGAACGACAGCAGCACCGCGCCGAACGTGAACGAGGCCACCGCCGCGGCCCCCACCGCTGCGCGCAGCAGCACGAGGGCGGTGGCGTCGTTGAGGAGGCTCTCCCCCTCCAGGATCGCGACCACCCGCGGCGAGACCCCTGCCCGTTTGACGATGCTCGTGGCCACCGCGTCCGTCGGGCTCACGATGGCGCCGAGCGCGATCCCCCAGCCGAGCCCGAGCCCCGGGATCACCCACGCGAAGAACAGCCCGAGCAGCACCGAGCTGACGATGACCAGCAGCACGGAGAGCCCGCTGATCGCGCCGAACTCCCGCCGGAAGTTCATCGACGGCATCGACACCGACGCCGAGTACAGCAAGGGCGGCAGCACGCCGGCGAGGATCCACTCCGGCTCGATCGTCACCGCCGGCACGAACGGCAGCAGGCTGACCAGGATGCCGACGACGACGAGGATGAGCGGCGACGCGACCCCGAATCTCGGGCCGATGGTGGTGGCGGCGGCGATGGTCAGCACGGCGAGCACGCCGATGACGAGCAGCTCCTCCATCCCCCGCCCCTCCGCTCAGAGCACGATGTGCATGGCGCGCGCGGCGTCGGTGATCGAGCCGGACAGCGACGGGTACACGGTGAAGGCGCGCGCGACCTGGTCGACGGTGAGCCGGTGCTCGACGGCGAGCGCGAGCGGGAAGATCAGCTCGGAGGCGCGCGGCGCGACGATCACACCGCCGATCACCGTGCCGGAGCCGGTGCGGGCGAAAAGCTTGACGAAGCCGTCGCGCAGGCCCAGCATCTTCGCCCGCGGGTTCGACTTGAGCGGCAGCTTGTAGATGTCGCCCTGGGCGATGCCCTCCTCGATCTGCTTCTGGTTCCAGCCGACCGTCGCGATCTCAGGCTGCGTGAAGATGTTGGAGGTCACGTTGCGCAGCTCGATCGGGTTGACCGCGTCTCCCATCGCGTGGAAGACGGCGGTGCGGCCCTGCATCGAGGCGACCGATGCCAGCGGCAGCGAGTCGGAGCAGTCGCCGGCGGCGTAGATGTTCGGGATGGAGGTGCGGGCCACCCGGTTCGTGCGGATGTGGCCGGACGGCGCCAGCTGCACCCCGGCCTCCTCGAGCCCGATGCCGGAGGTGTTCGGGATGGAGCCGACCGCCATGAGGCAGTGCGAGCCCTCCACCGTGCGGCCGTCGGTCAGGGTGGCGACCACGCCGTTCTCGGTGCGCACGACCGACTCGGCGCGCGACTTGGACAGCACCTGCATGCCGTTGCGCTTGAAGACGTTCTCGATCACGCGCGCGGCGTCGGCGTCCTCACCGGGGAGGACCTGGTCGCGCGACGAGATCAGCGTCACCTTGGAGCCGAGCGCGGTGTAGGCGGAGGCGAACTCCGCGCCGGTCACGCCCGAGCCGACGACGATGAGGTGCTCCGGCACCTGCGGGAGGTCGTAGAGCTGGGTCCAGGTGAGGATGCGCTCCCCGTCCGGCACGGCGGAGGGCAGCACGCGCGGGGTGGCGCCGGTCGCGATGACGATCGTGTCGGCCTCCACCCGGTCGAAGTCGGTGCCGGCCCCGCCGCCGGCGGTCGAGACGATCAGCGCGCTCGGGCCGTCGAGCCTCCCCTCGCCGTTGACGATGCGGACGCCGGCGCGGACGAGCTCGGCGCGCATGTCCTCCGACTGCTGCCGCGAGAGCCCCATCAGCCGCTTGTTGACCGCGGCGAGGTTGACCGCGAGCTCTGGCCGCACCGGCTTGCCGGACTCGCCGCGCGTGAAGAACTGCACGCCGAGATCGGCGGCCTCGGCGATGGCGTTGGTCGCCTCCGCGGTGGCGATCAGGCTCTTGGAGGGGACGACGTCGGTGATCACGGCCGAGCCGCCGACGCCGGAGCGCTCGACCAGCGTCACATCGCCGCCGAGCTGCGCCCCCGCGAGCGCCGCCTCGTAACCGCCTGGTCCGCCGCCGAGGACGGCGATCCGCTGCTTGCGCTCGAACTCATAGGCCATGCCCACCATTCTTCCGTATCGCCGCGCACCCCCGCGCGCGCTCCGATGCGCATCCCGGCGGCCCCTCCCCGCCGCAGGCCCGCTCAGTAGAGTTGCCTCATGCTGGAATCCATCACGAACCCGCTCGACGACCTCGCGACCGACCCGTTCGAGGTCGCACGGCAGGCCGCCGAGCAGCTCGCCGACAAGACCGGCGTCGCGAAGCACGACATCGCCCTCACCCTGGGCAGCGGCTGGGGCAGGGCCGCCGACCTCATCGGCGAGACGACCGCGACCATCCCCGCCACCGAGATCGTCGGCTTCAGCAAGCCTGCGCTGGAGGGGCACGTCGGCACCCTCCGCTCGGTCCTGCTCCCGAACGGCAAGCGCGCCCTGGTGATCGGCGCGCGCACCCACTACTACGAGGGCCACGGCGTCCGCCGCGTCGTGCACAGCGTCCGCACCGCCGCGGCGGCGGGCGCGACCACGATGATCCTCACGAACGGCGCCGGCGGCATCAAGGAGCACTGGAAGCCCGGCACACCGGTCCTGATCAGCGACCACATCAACCTGACGGCGGACTCCCCGCTGGAGGGCGCCACCTTCATCGACCTCACCGACCTCTACTCGCGGCGCCTGCGCGACCTCGCCAGGACCATCGACCCGACGCTCGACGAGGGCGTGTACACGCAGTTCCGCGGCCCGCACTACGAGACGCCCGCCGAGGTGCAGATGGCGAAGGCGGTCGGCGGTCACATCGTCGGCATGTCCACCGCACTGGAGGCGATCGCCGCCCGCCAGGCCGGGATGGAGATCCTGGGCATGTCGCTCATCACCAACCTCGCCGCCGGCATCCAGAAGACCCCGCTCAGCCACCAGGAGGTCATCGACGCCGGTCGTGCGGCCGAGCCGGTGATCAGCGCGCTGCTCGCCCAGATCGTGGAGGCACTGTGAGCGCCGCAGCCGCCGGTCGGCTCGACACGCCCGCCCTGCTGGAGGCCGCTCGGGCCTGGCTGGCGCAGGATCCGGACCCCGAGACCCGCCAAGAGCTCGACGACCTGGTGGTCGCGGCCGAGGCGGGTTCCGCGGAGGCGGTGGACGACCTCCACTCGCGCTTCGACACCCGGCTCGCGTTCGGCACCGCCGGCCTCCGCGGCGAGATCGCGGCCGGCCCCAACCGGATGAACCGCGTGCTCGTCGCGCAGGCCGCCGGCGGCTTCGCGCGCTGGCTGCTGGAGCACGCCGAGGGCGGTACGCCGTCGGTCGTCATCGGGTACGACGGCCGCAAGAACTCCGACGTGTTCGCGCGCGATACCGCCGAGCTGATGGCCGGAGCCGGGGTGCGCGCAGTGCTGCTGCCGCGCCTCCTGCCCACACCGGTGCTCGCCTTCGCCGTGCGCCACCTCGACGTGAGCGCCGGCGTGATGGTGACGGCCAGCCACAACCCGCCGAACGACAACGGCTACAAGGTGTACCTCGGCGGCGGGAACCACGGCTCGCAGATCGTCTCGCCCACCGATGCCGAGATCGCGGCGCACATCTTGGAGGTCGCAGCGGGCAGCGTCGCAGACCTCCCGCGCTCCGAGCGCTACGAGGTCGCACCCGACGACATCGAGGAGGCGTACATCGCCGCCACCGCCGCCGTCGCGGTGACCGACGCGCCGCGCGACGCCGTCTCGTTCGCGTACACCGCGATGCACGGCGTCGGCTGGCGCACCGCCCGCGCCGTGTTCGAGCGGGCCGGATTCGCGGCTCCCGCGCTCGTGACGGCCCAGGCTGACCCCGACCCCGCCTTCCCGACCGTGGCGTTCCCCAACCCGGAGGAGCCGGGCGCGATGGACCTGTCGTTCGCGACCGCGCGGGAGGCCGGGGTCGACCTCATCATCGCGAACGACCCGGACGCGGACCGCCTGGCCGTCGCCATCCCGGACGCGACCGCCGACAGCGGCTACCGTCGTCTGTCGGGCAACGAGGTCGGCGCCCTGCTCGGCTGGCGCGCCGCCGAGCTGGCCGAGCGCACCTCCGGGGGCGCCGCCTTCGGCACGCTCGCCTGCTCGATCGTCTCGTCGCCCGCCCTCGCCGCCGTGGCCGATGCCTACCGGCTCGACTTCGCCGACACCCTGACCGGCTTCAAGTGGGTGTCGCGCGCCGCCGGACTGATCTTCGGCTACGAGGAGGCGCTGGGCTACCTGGTCAACCCCGGCACCGTCCGCGACAAGGACGGCATCTCGGCCGCGACCGCGTTCCTCGACCTGGCGAACGAGCTCGCCGCCTCCGGCCGGACGATCGCGGACCGTCTGGACGACTTCGCCGAGCGGTTCGGCTTCTTCGCGAGCGACCAGATCTCGATCCGCGTCACCGACCTCTCGCGCATCGGCGAGATCATGGCCGCCCTGCGCGCCACCCCGCCGAGCCGCCTCGGCGAGGTGCGGGTCGCGCAGATCGACGACCTGCGCGACGGCTTCCAGGGCCTCCCGCCGAGCGACGTGCTCCGCATCCGGCTCGAGGACGGCTCCCGCGTGATGGTCCGGCCGAGCGGAACCGAGCCGAAGCTCAAGATCTACATCGACGCCTCCAGCGACCAGGGCGACCTGGCGCAGCGCCGCGAGACGGCGACCGCGCGGGTGGCCGCTCTGGCGGCGGCGATGCGGGAGCTCACCGCCTAGCGGCGCTCAGGCCGCAAGCGGCTGCTGCGCCCGGCCGCGGTAGCCCAGCAGGAACACCCCGAGCGCCGCGGCGGTCACGATGGCCCCGGCGATGGGCACGGCGATCGCCCCGCCCGCCGCCAGCGCCGCCGCGCCGATCGGCGGCGCGACGGCGATGCCGACGTACATCGCGGTCGAGTACCAGGAGAGCGCGAGCGCCGCGCTCTCCTGGTCCACGTTCACCAGCCGGTGCTGAACGGGGATCGCGATGGCGAAGGCGGCGACGCCCCAGATGGCGAACACCACCACCGACGCCGCGAAGGAGTGCTCCACGAACGCGAGCACCACCAGCGCGACGGCCTGGGCGAGCAGCGCGACGACGGCGACGGTCCGGTTGCCCAGCCGGTCGGTCAGCGGACCGGCCACGGCGTTGCCGGCGACGCCCGCCGCGCCGTACGCGAGCAGGAGGACCGCGAGCAGGGTGCCGGAGCCTCCCGTGGAGGCATGGGTCACGGCCGCCGAAAAGATGTAAACGATGTTGAATCCGGCGACCATCAGGAGGGTCGTCAGCAGCGGAGCGGCCACCCGCGGGTTGGCGAGCGGCGCGAGCCGGCGCCGGAACGAGACCGGTGCGGGGACGGGCACACCGCGCACCACGAGCGGGATCGCCACGACGAGCAGCACGGCGATCGCCACGATGCACCACAGCGCGAACCGCCATCCCGCGACTCCGCCCAGCGCGGTGCCGAGCGGCGAGCCGACGGCGGTCGCCAGCGTGAACCCGGCGCCGACGAGCGCGAGCGCGCGACCGCGCTTCTCCGGCGGCGTCAGCGTGGCCGCGGCCGCCGTCGCGGTCGGGACCAGCGCTGCTCCCCCGAGCCCGGAGAACGTGCGGCCGGCGATGAAGACCCCGAGGTCCGGGGCGAGCGCCGACACCGCCGTGCCGAGCGCGAAGACCGCCAGCCCGGCGGCCATGAGCGGCGCCCGCGGAACGCGGGGCAGGGCGATCGAGACCGCCGGGGCGGCGACGGCGACCAGCAGCGAGTAGCTGGTGATGGACCAGCTCACCTGCGTCGCGGTCGCGCCGAGCCCGGCGGCGACCTGCGGAAGGAGGCCGGCGATCACGAACGCGTTGGTGCCGACCACGAAGAGCCCGAGGGCGAGGACCAGCAGTGCGGGAGTCGACCTGCGGTAGGATTGTTCGACGAACGTCATACGGTTACCGTACGGCTATTGTTCGATGTTTGTCAAACGATTCGGGTGAGCATGACCGACTATCCCATCCCCGCCATCGACGAGGTGGAGCTCGTGGAGGTGCTGCGCGCCGTCGCCGACCCCATCCGCCTGCAGATCGTGCGCGTGCTGGCCGACGGCCGGCCGCACCCGAAGTCGATGACCGAGTGGGGCGTCGATGTGCAGAAGTCCACGATGGCGCACCACTTCAAGACGCTTCGGGAGTCCGGCCTCACCCGCACGATCGTCAGCGGGCGCACGCACGAGATCCAGCTCCGCCGCGACGAGCTCGACGCTCGCTTTCCCGGGCTGATCGACGCGATCGTCCGCTAGCCGAGCGCCTCGTCGAGCTTGCGCTCGAGCTCCTCGAGGTCGAAGTAGTTCTGCACCACGATCACGTCGGCGTTGGTGGGGCCGATCTTGTCCACCAGCTCCGGGGAGGTGAGGATCACCTGCGCGTCGGCGGCCGCGACGCCGATGTGCCCGAGGTCGGAGGCCGTCACGTCGGCGTCGATCCCGAGCCGGTCGAGCACACGCTCGGCGTTGACCTTGAGGATGCCGGAGGTGCCGACGCCGACGCCGCAGATCGCCACGATCTTCATCGCACGCCGCCCGTCACTGCACGGCCTCGGCCTTCAGGATGCGCTGCACTTCGGCGACGCTGGTCGCGGCGGCCAGTGCGGGGATCGCGTCGGGCTCGTTGAAGACGTTCGCCAGCTCCGCGACGCTCGTGACGTGCGCCTCCGGCGTCGACACCGCGAGGCCGAGCACCACCGAGACGGGGTCGTTGTGCGGGTGGCCGAAGACGACCGGCTCGTCGAGGGTGACGACCGAGAGCCCGTCCGTGTTCACGTCGGGCCCCGGCCGGGCGTGCGCGAGGGCAAGCCCGGGGGCGATGACGATGTACGCGCCGAACTCCTCGATGACCTGGATCATCCGTGCCGCGTAGCCCTGCTCGGTCGCGCCGGACCGGGCGAGCGCCGCGCCGGCCAGCTGCACAGCCTCGCGCCAGTCGGCGGCGTGCGCGCCGACGGTCACGGCGGAATCGGGCAGCGGCGGCAGTGGCATGGTCTCAGCGTAGCCGTCGGCGGCTCAGGAACCCTCGAAACCTGCTGTGATGATGTCGGCCAGCTCTTCACGTTCCTCGAACGGCAGGAACGCGCCGGCGGCCGCGTTGAGCTGGAAGATCTCCAGGTCCGTGCGGTCGTAGGCGAAGGCGTCCGCGAGCAGGCTGAGCTCGCGGGTCAGCGAGGTGCCGCTCATCAGCCGGTTGTCGGTGTTCACGGTGACGCGGAAGCCGAGCTGGTACAGCAGGTCGAACGGGTGGTCGATGAGCTCGCTGCCCCAGGCGGCGATGGCGCCGGTCTGGAGGTTGGAGGTCGGGCTCGTCTCGAGCGCGATCTCGCGGTCCTTCACCCACTGCGACAGGGTGCCGAGGGTGACGTAGGTGTTCTCGTCGTCCTGCCGCTCGACCGTGATGTCCTCGGCGAGCCGGACGCCGTGGCCCAGGCGGAGGGCGCGGCCGTCGAGGAGGGCGCTGCGGATGCTGTCGAGCCCGTCCGCCTCCCCCGCGTGCACGGTGGCCGGGAAGAACTGTGCCGCCAGATAGTCGAACGCCGCCCGGTGGTTCGACGGCGGGAACCCGGCCTCCGGCCCCGCGATGTCGAAGCCGACGACGCCGCGGTCGCGGTGCCGCACAGCCAGCTCCGCGATCTCGAGGCCGCGGTCGTTGTGGCGCATGGCGGTGACGAGCTGGCCCACGCGGATGCCGCCGCCGGCGGCGCGCACGTCCTCGATGCCCTGCTCGATGCCGGCCTGCACGGCCTCCACGGTCTCGTCGAGGCTGAGGCCGCGCGCCAGGTGCTGCTCGGGCGCCCAGCGGATCTCGCCGTAGACGACGCCGTCGGCGCCGAGGTCCTGCACGAACTCGCGGGCCACACGCTCCAGCCCCTCGCGGGTCTGCATGACCGCGGTGGTGAGGTCGAACGTCTTCAGGTACTCGACCAGCGAGCCGGAGTTCGACTTCTCGGCGAACCACGCAGCGAGCGTCTCCGGGTCGTCTGCCGGCAGCTCCAGCCCGATCTCGCCGCCGAGCTCCAGCACCGTCGCGGGCCGGAGGCCGCCGTCGAGGTGGTCGTGCAGCGACACCTTCGGGAGGAGGCGGATGTCCGTGCCGTCGGGCAGGAGGTACTCGTTCGTCGCGTCCGTCATGCTTCTCACCCTATGCGCTCGGCTGCGGTGGAAGAACCCGTCTGGACCGCGTCAGTCGTCGCTCCACAGCGCGTCCATCGTCGTGTCCGTCGGGCGCGGCGGGACGACCTCCCACGCCGGGATGCTCCGCACGAACCGTGCACTCTCGTTCTCGATGCCGATCGCCATGTCACGCCCGACGAAGGCGGAGCCGACGACGCCGTCGCTGCGATCGTCGCCGAGGAGGTTGCTGCGGAAGTCGTAGTACTCCGAAGCCGCCCCCGTGACGACCGCCTCCACGCAGTCGAGGATCATCCACTCCGACCCGGCGATGCCCGCGGAGAGCGGCACCCGGAACGAGAACCCGGCCAGAACGACGCAGGTGTCCTCCTCGAGGCGCAGCTGAATCGGACTGCCGTAGCCGTGGGGGAAAACCCACACCCGCGTGCCGCCGTGAGCGAATTCCAACGTCGCGTGCTCGCCGAGGTAGCGCTCGATCAGCGAGCGCAGGCGCTGCGGGTCGAATCGTGATTCAGGCATCGACGGCTCCAAAGGTGATGAGCAGCAGGAGGACAAGGTCGGCAAAGAAGTGGGCAACGAGCGCGGCAAGCGTACCGCGGTGCAGTCTGACGACGAGCATCCGCGCCACCACAGCGAACACGGTCGTCATGATGACGCCCACCCAACCGCCGGGAAGGGAATGAAGATGTGCGAGGCCGAACAGCGCCGCCATGATGCCCGTCGAAGCGCAGCGCGCGCGAACGGTTGCGCTCGGCATGGCGTCTGACAGCACGCGTCTCCAAAGCAGCTCTTCCCACGTCGAATTCAGGCCGGCCGCCAACACGCACAGGACGAACGGCACGAGCGGACTCGGGAATACGGAGATCCACGGCGGAAGGAACGAGTAGAAGACTAGCGACGGCTGATCGGTCCACCACAGCCACAGGGCGACAGCGCACGGCAGCGCCACGACGCTGCCGACCGCGATCGCCCCGCTCGTAGAGCGCCCGAAGACCCCTCCGCGAGGACGGAACGGGACGACGAGAAGCGGCGCGAAGAGTGCGCAGGCCAGGTGCAACGGCGTCGCCGCAAGCGCGAACGCGAGGACCATGGCTCCGCCAGCGGCTCGGCCGCCGCGCCCCCCGCCAGCAACGATCATGGCGGCAGCCCCGACAGCGCTCACACCGAAACCCAAGGGCTGACACCACCCGGCGATTGCCTGCCCGCTGGCGACCGCGAGCGCCGCCGCAGCATCGAGTCCGTCTCGCCTGACGCCGGGGTCACCGGTAGCCCGTGACGCGACAGCTATCTGCATGTGATCGGCGACGACTTCCCGTACTCCCAATTAGCCGACGCCGACTTGTTTCCAGCCAGGCGGGCAGATCCTCTTGCCGCGGCCCGATAGGTCCCGGCCGAGCAAGCTACGTCGTTCGTGTTGAACTGGTAGGGGATCTTCGCTTTGATCGTCGCGTACGTGGTGGTTCTCTGAGTTCCACCGACGTCGACCCACCTCCCGCCGGACGAGCGCTGCATCTTGATCGTCATGGAAGCCGTATTGACGACCGCAGAACAGGTCACCGTCGCCTTCGCATTCATGACGGTGCGGTTCGAATGCCGCTGGTGTGCGTTCTGGACGTTGAAGTCACAGGAGACGCCGTAGAACTGCTGCGTGCATCCCGTCAGTCCCGTCACCAGGACCGCGGCTGCGACGATCGCGGTGGCGGTGCGATTTCGTCGAACTCTGCCAGGGGAGGTGGCAAGGCGCGCCCTCATGTGATGTGTATCCGTTCTTCGTCGAACGAGGCACCCACTCGGCCTCGACCGACTCAACGTATCACATCTTAAATTTTAGCCGGGCCTAGGCGATCCGCTCCGCCACCAGCGGGCCGCGCTCGAAGGGCGTCCCGGGAGGCGCGATGCGGTATGCGCCCTCCAGCGCCTCCAGTGCGCGCTCGAAGCGGGCCGGCTCGTCGGCCGACAGGGTGAACAGCGGCTGGCCGGCCTTCACCTCGTCGCCCGGCTTCGCGTGCAGGTCGATGCCCGCCGCGTGCTGCACCGGGTCCTGCTTGCGGGCGCGGCCGGCGCCGAGGCGCCAGGCGGCGATGCCGAAGGGCAGGGCCTGCTGCTCCACGAGCACCCCGTCCGCGTCGGCCACGACGGTGTGCGTCTCGCGGGCCACCGGGAGCGCGGCGTCGGGGTCGCCGCCCTGCGCGCGGACCGTCTTGCGCCACGAGTCCATGGCGCGGCCGTCCTTCAGTGCGGCCTCCACGTCCTCGTCGGGCCGGCCAGCCAGCGCGAGCATCTCGCGGGCGAGGGCGACGGTGAGCTCCACGACGTCGGCGGGGCCGCCTCCCGCCAGCACCTCGACCGACTCGCGCACCTCGTTCGCGTTGCCGATCGCGAGGCCCAGCGGCACGTTCATGTCGGTGAGGAGGGCGGAGGTCGCGACCCCCGCGTCCCGGCCCAGCTCCACCATCGTGCGCGCCAGCTCGCGCGAGCGGTCGATGTCCTTGAGGAAGGCGCCGGAGCCGAACTTCACGTCGAGCACGAGCGCGCCCGTCCCCTCGGCGATCTTCTTCGACATGATCGAGGAGGCGATGAGCGGGATGGCCTCGACCGTACCCGTGATGTCGCGCAGCGCGTACAGCTTGCCGTCGGCGGGAGCGAGACCGGAGCCGGCCGCGCAGATCACGCCGCTCAGCTCGCGGAGCTGGGCGAACATCTCCTCGTTCGACAGGTTCGCCCGCCAGCCGGGGATGCTCTCGAGCTTGTCGAGCGTGCCACCGGTGTGGCCGAGGCCGCGGCCGGAGAGCTGCGGCACGGCGACGCCGAAGGAGGCGACGAGCGGCATCAGCGGCAGCGTGATCTTGTCACCGACGCCGCCGGTCGAGTGCTTGTCGGCGGTCGGCTTGCCGAGACCGGAGAAGTCCATCCGCTCGCCCGAGCGGATCATCGCGAGGGTGAGGTCCTTGATCTCGCGCCTGGTCATCCCGTTGAGGAAGATCGCCATGGTCATGGCCGACATCTGCTCGTCGGCCACGTAGCCGCGCGTGTACGCGTCGATCAGCCAGTCGATCTCGGCGGTCGCGAGCTCGCCGCGGTCGCGCTTGGTCCGGATGAGGTCGACGGCGTCGAACGCCTCGACCGCGTTGGGCTGTGCCGTATTGCTCTGGGTCACTGCGAGAAGGTTCCTTAGTCGTTGTCGATGTCGCCGCCGCCGGCGTGCCCGCGCTGGTACTCCACCAGCTGGCGGGGGCCGAAGGCGTCCGGCAGCACTTCGTCGATGGTGCGGATGCCGGAGACGGTCTCCAGCAGCATCCCCTCGGCGGAGTGCTCGTACAGCAGCTGCCGGCAGCGCCCGCACGGCATGAGCGTGTTGCCGTCGCCGTCGACGCACGCGAAGGCCACGAGGTGGCCGCCGCCGGTCATGGCGAGCGACGACACCAGGCCGCACTCCGCGCACAGGGTCACGCCGTAGCTGGCGTTCTCGACGTTGCAGCCGCTCACGATGCGGCCGTCGTCGACCAGGGCGGCGGCGCCGACCGGGAACTTGGAGTACGGCACATACGCGTGGGTCATCGCCTCGCGGGCGGAGGCGCGCAGGGCCTCCCAGTCGATCGCCGGGTTCACGTACGCTCCGCTCATGACTTGATATACGGCTTGCCGTCGGCCGCCGGTGCGCGCGACATGCCGACGAGCCCGGCGACCGCGAAGATCGTCACGACGTACGGCAGCATCAGCATGAACTCGCTCGGGACCGGCGAGCCGATGATGCCGAGCACGTTCTGCAGGTTCGACGCGAAGCCGAACAGGAGGGCCGCGAGGGTGGCCTTGATCGGGTCCCAGCGGCCGAAGATCACGGCGGCGAGGGCGATGAAGCCCTGCCCTGCGGTCATCTCCTTGGAGAACGCGCCGACCGAGCCGAGGGTGAAGTAAGCGCCGCCGAGGCCGGCGACGGCTCCGGCGAGCGACACGTTCCAGAACCGGGTGCCGTTGACGTTGATGCCGACGGTGTCAGCGGCCTCCGGGTGCTCGCCGACCGAGCGCAGGCGCAGGCCCCAGCGGGTCTTGAACAGGCCGAACCACACCACGAAGATCGCGATGTACATCAGGTACTCGATGATCGTCTGCCGGAACAGCACCGGCCCGATGATCGGGATCTCGCTCAGCACCGGGATGGGCCACTCCGGCAGCCGCGGCGGACGGTTCAGCAGCCCCGGGTCGGCGGCGAGCACCTTCGAGTACAGGAAGCTGGTCAGACCGGTGACGAGCACGTTCAGCACGACGCCGACGATCACCTGGTCGACGAGGTACTTGATCGAGAACGCGGCGAGCACGAACGACACCAGCACGCCGGCGACGAGCGCGGCCAGGAGGCCGACCACCCACGAGCCGGTGAGGGTCGCGGTCATCGCCGACACGAACGCGCCGGCGAGCAGCTGACCCTCGATGGCGACGTTGACAACGCCGCCGCGCTCCGAGATCACGCCGCCGAGGGCGCCGAACACCAGCGGCACCGACAGGCTGATCGTGCCGAGCAGCAGACCCGTGACCGGCACCGGCAGCTCGCCGGAGCCCGCCCAGGCCAGGAACCCGAACATGAAGATCAGCGCGAACACGATCACGAGCCACACCGGGGTCTTGCGCGCCTGCCACGACAGCCAGGCGCTGACGGCGGTGATGATCGCGAGGAGCACGATGACGACGATGGTCGTCGAGAAGGTGTCGACCGTCAGGTTGGCGATCTTGATCGCGTCCGACGTCTCCGAGAACCGGAACGTCGACTGGCCGTGGCGCTGGAACCCGAGGAACAGGATCAGGCTGATCACGACGAAGACGGCGAACGCGATCGGCGCCTTCCAGGAGCGGATCTGCGCCTTCTCGAGCACGATGGGCGAGGAGTCGGGGACCACAGGGGCGGTGGTGCTCACTTGGCCGCCACCTCCTTCGAGACGATCGGACGCTGTCTCCGGGGAGTGCTCCCGGGCGTCGGCAGGCGGAAGATCGCCCGCACCAGCGGGGGCGCGGCGACGAAGAGGACGATGAGCGACTGCACGACCAGCACGATGTCGATCGGGATGTCGTTGGCCGCCTGGATGGTGTAGCCGCCGGCCTTCAGCGCGCCGAACAGCAGGCCGGCGACGAAGACGCCCCACGGCCGCGACCGGCCCAGCAGCGCGACCGTGATCGCGTCGAAGCCGATCCCGGCATCCACCCCCGAGCTGATCCCCTGCGGGAACACGCCCAGCGCCTGGCTCGCGCCCGCGATGCCGACGAGACCGCCGGCGATGAGCATCGCGTACAGGTAGACGTTCTTCACGTCGATGCCCGCCACGCGGGCCGCGTTCGGGTTCTCACCCACGGCGCGGAACCGGAAGCCGAGGCTCGACCGGTTGATCAGCCACCACACGAACACGGTGGCGGCGATGACCACGACGAACGCCCAGGTCAGGTTGAAGCGCGGACCGAACAGCGCCGGGAACACCGCGTTGTCGTGGATGGGCGGCGCCTTCGGGTTGTTCGAGCCCGGCGCCTGCAGCAGCCCCTGCGTGCGGAGCATGTACGAGATGAGGTAGAACGCGATGTAGTTGAGCATGATCGTGACGATCACCTCGTGGGCGCCGGTGCGCGCCTTCAGGAGGCCGACGATGCCGGCCCAGATCGCGCCGCCGACGATGCCGGCGACGACCGCGAGCACCAGGTGCAGGACCGGCGGCAGGTTCCACGAGAAGCCCACCCACGCGGAGGCCGCGGCGGCGATGAGGATCTGTCCCTGGCCGCCGATGTTGAACAGGCCGACGCGGAACGCCAGCGCGACGCCGAGACCGGAGACGATCAGCGGGGTCGCGAAGGTCAGCGTCTCGGTCAGCGGGCGGATGCCGGCGACGAAGCTCGGCCTCCGGAAGTTGTAGATCGCGCCCTGGAACATCGACACGTACGCGCTCGAGACGGAGTCCCAGATCGCGGAGAACGTGTCGCCGGGCCGGGCGAAGAAGTACCCCGCCGCCTTTTGCACGCCCGGGTCCGTCACCGCGATGAGGATGGCGCCCACGATCAGGGCCAGGACCACGGCGAGGATCGAGATGACGACCGGTCCGGCCATGATCTCGCGCATCGCCCGGTTGAAGCGGGGCTCCTCCTGCTGCTCCGGCTGCGGGGTGGGGCGGCCGTCCGCCGGCTGCGCCGTCGTCGTCTCGGTCCCGGTCATGCTGCTGCTCCCGCCTGCTCCGGCGACTCGCCGGCCATCATCAGGCCGAGCACGTCGCGCGACGTGTTGCCCGGCACGATCCCTACGATGCCGCCGCGGTACATCACCGCGATCCGGTCGGCCAGCGCCGCCACCTCGTCCAGCTCGGTCGATACCACGATCACCGGGACGCCGGAGTCGCGGGTCTCGACGATCCGCTTGTGCACGAACTCGATCGAGCCGACGTCGAGTCCACGGGTCGGCTGCGCGGCGACGAACAGCCGCAGTTCACGGCTCAGCTCGCGCGCCAGCACGACCTTCTGAGCGTTGCCGCCCGAGAGCCGGCCGACCGCGGTGTCAATCGACTGGGTGCGCACGTCGAACTCGCGCACCTTCTCCTCGGCGAAGTCCTTGAGGTAGGAGAACTGGATGTTGCCGCCCTTCACGAACGGCGCCCCGGTCGAGCGGTCGAGCATCAGGTTCTCCTGGATGGTGAACTCGCCGACCAGGCCGTCCTCGTTGCGGTCCTCCGGGACGAATCCGACACCGGCGTCGAGCACCTTGCGCACGCTGCGGCCCTGGATCGGCGTCCCGTCGAGCAGGATCTCCCCCGTCACCCGCGGCTGCAGCCCGAGGATCGCCTCGGTCAGCTCGGTCTGCCCGTTGCCCTGCACGCCCGCGATCGCGAGGATCTCCCCGGCGCGCACCTCGAAGCTGACCCGGTTGACCACGAGCTGCCCGATCGGGTCGATGACCGACAGGTCGCGGACCACCAGCGCCGGCTCGCCCGGCGTGGCCGGCTCCTTCGACACCGTCAGCGACACCGCGCGGCCGACCATCATGGAGGCCAGCTCGGTGTTGGTCGCGGTCGGCTCGGCCTCGCCGATCACCTTGCCCAGCCGGATGACGGTGATGCGGTCGGCGACCTCGCGCACCTCGCGCAGCTTGTGGGTGATGAAGATGATCGCGGTGCCCTGCTCCTTGAGCTGGCGCATGATCGCCATCAGCTCGTCGGTCTCCTGCGGGGTCAGCACCGCGGTGGGCTCGTCGAACACGAGCACCTTCGCGTCGCGCGAGAGCGCCTTGATGATCTCGACCCGCTGCTGCACGCCGACGGGGAGGTCCTCGACGATCGCGTCGGGGTCGACATCGAAGCCGAACCGGTCCGAGATCTCGCGCACCTTCGCGCGGGCTGCGGCCAGGTCGAGGCGGCCGCCGAACTTCGTCTGCTCGTGGCCGAGCATCACGTTCTCGGCGACGGTGAAGACGGGGATCAGCATGAAGTGCTGGTGCACCATGCCGATGCCGGCCTTCATCGCGTCGCCGGGGCCTGCGAAGTGCTGGACTTCGTCGTCCAGCAGGATCTCGCCCTCCTCGGCCTGGTAGAGGCCGTAGAGGACGTTCATCAGAGTCGACTTGCCTGCGCCGTTCTCTCCGAGCAGGCAGTGGATCTCTCCGGGTTCGACGGTGAGGTCGATGTGGTCGTTCGCGACCAGGGCACCGAACCGTTTGGTGATGCCGCGGAGCTCGAGCTTCATTCGGGTGGGTTTCCTTCTCTACTCGCCCGGGGTGAGTGAGGACGCGCGAAACGGCTGGTGGCCTCGATGCGCATCCACAACCCTACCTTCCTGCACAAATGTCAGTGTGTGCTCAAACGAGCAGGCCGAGCAAGAGTCCGGCCGGATCATGGAGGCAGGGAGCACGACAACGGGGAGGCCAGCGATGCTGACCTCCCCGTCGAGTGCGATGTCGTTACTGCTTGGGCGACGCCGGCGAGGTGACCGTGATCGAGCCGTCGATGATGCCGGCCTTGATCTTGTCGAGCTCACCCTGCAGACCCGAGTCGACCTTCGACTCGAAGTCGTGGAACGGGGCGATGCCCACGCCGTCGTTCTTCAGCGTGCCGACGTACGGCTCGCTCGAGAACTTGCCGTCGGCGGCCTGGGTGACCACGTCGTTGACGGCCGGCTTCATGCCCTTCATGACCGAGGTCAGCAGGAGGTCCTTGACCGCCGGGTCGGACTCGTAGACGTCGGCGTCGACACCGATCATCGCGATCTCCTTGCCGGAGTCCTTGATCGCCTGAGCGGCCGACTGGTAGATCGGGCCGCCGACCGGCATGATCACGTCGGCGTTCTGGTCGATGATGCCCTGCGCCGTGTTCTTCGCGGTCTCGTTGGCGTCGAAGCCACCGGTGAAGGAGCCGTTCTGCGCGTCGACATCCCAGCCGACGACCTTCACGGACTTGCCCTTCTGCTCGTTGAAGTACTTGACGCCGTCCGCGTAGCCGTCCATGAAGATGGTGACGGTCGGGATCTGCATGCCGCCGAAGGTGCCGACGATGCCGGTCTTCGAGTAGCTCGCGGCCGCGTAGCCGGCGAGGAACGCCGCCTGGGCGGTGTCGAAGATGATCGGCTTGACGTTGTCGGCCTTGATCGAGCTGTCGTCGATGATGGCGAAGTTCACGTCGGGGTTCGCCTCGGCCGCCTTCTTCGTCGCGTCGGCCAGCAGGAAGCCGACGGTCGTGACGAGGTTGCAGTTGGCGTCGACCATCGACTGGATGTTCGGGTCGAAGTCGTTCTCGCTCTTCGACTCCGCCTTCTTGTACTCCACGCCAAGCTTGTCCGCCGCCTGCACCATGCCCTCGTAGCCGAGCTGGTTGAACGAGTGGTCGTCGAAGCCGCCGGAGTCGGAGACCATGCAGGGAAGGAAGTCGCTCTTCGCGGCGCCGGTCGAGTCGTCCGACGGAGCAGCCGAGCACGCGGCGAGCAGCGCGATGACGCCGGTCGCCGCCAGGCCGACGAGGCCGGCCTTACGGGCTGTGATTGTCAAGGTTTGTCCTCCAAGATGCGTGGCCGCCGCGGGTACAACGGGGCCAGATGCGATTCACGTTACCGAATGTGTCGGACCGCACCGTCCTCGAATCCGGCTTCTTCATGCAAGCGTTACAAACGCGCGCACCGTTGGCGACTGCTCATTCGAGCGGGGTGTCACCCGTGCTGGGGACACCCCGCTCGACGTCGCCTACAACCACCCGCGCCGCTTGAACACCGCGTACAGCAGTCCGCTCAGCCCGAACATCGCCACGACGGCGAGCGGGTAGCCCAGCGGCCAGTCGAGCTCGGGCATGTGGGTGAAGTTCATCCCGTAGATGCCGGCGATGAGCGAGGGGGCGAAGAGGATCGCCGCCCAGGACGAGATCTTCTTCACCTCTTCTCCCTGCGTGTTGCTGGAGTGCGCGAGCCTGGTCATCTCCTCGTTCTGGCGTTCGGCGACCAGTGTGGAGTTCACGGTCAGGATGTCGCGCAGCAGGTACCGGAACGCGTCCACCCGCTCGTTCACCTGCGTGAGGTGGTCGGCCACGTCGCGCAGGCGGCGTTCGAGCTCCTGGGTCACGCCGTACTTCGCGGTGCCGCGTTCGAGCGCGATCATGACCGCCGAGAGCGGGTGCGTCGCGCGCTGGAAGTCGATGACCTCCCGCGACAGCTCGTAGATGCGGCGGGAGACGAGCGCGTCGCCGCCGAACACCTGCGACTCGATCTCGTCGATGTCGTTGGCGAGCCCGGCGACGACCGGGCTGTAGGCGTCGACCACCGCGTCGATGATGGCGTAGAGCACCGCCTGCGGTCCGAGCGCCAGCAGCTCCGGCTCCGCCTCCATCCGCTGGCGGACGGTGGAGAGGTCGGGCGACTCGCTGTGGCGGACCGTGATCACGAAGTTCGGGCCGACGAAGAGGTGCAGCTCGCCGAAGTCGACCTCCTCCGGCACGTCCAGGTAGTTCGCCGCCTTCAGCACCACGAACAGCACGGTGTCGTACCGCTCCAGCTTGGGCCGCTGGTGGGCGACGATCGCGTCCTCGATGGCAAGCGGATGGAGGTTGAACTCGTCCGCGAGCGACATCAGCTCCTGCTCGCTCGGCCGGTAGAGGCCGATCCACGCCATCCCGTCGCGCGTCTCGTCGAGCGCGCGGTAGGTGTCGGCCAGGCTCCGCGGGGAGGCGACGCGCACGCCGCCGGCGTACACCGCGCTGTCGACCATGCTGGCGCGCTCGCGCACGGCGGGCTCCGCCTGCGCGGTGGCGACGCCGGAGGCGGATGGAGGGTCGACCCGTCGCGCTCGGGACACGAAGGGCATCGGGATGCCACGTCGGTTCAGGTTCGCCATCGTTCACCTCCAGGGTCGTGCGCCAAGGGAGTGCGCCAACATAAGGGTCACGGCCGCCGGAGCGGCCACCTCACTTTACGCGCGGAGGCTGGGGATGCGGCCTGCCCCTTCCCGGCCTGCCTGCTCGATGGCGGCGACGATGACCCGCTCGTAGTGGCGGATCAGCTCGCCGCACACGCCCGCCCAGTCGCGGCCGAGGACGGAGCGCCGCCCGGCCTCCCCCATCCGCAGCCGCAGCGGGGTGTCGGCGACGACCGTGCCGACCGCCGCGCGCAGCGCGCGCTCGTCGCCCGGCGCGTAGAGGAGGCCGTCGACGCCGTGCTCGACGAGGTCGATCGGTCCCCCGGCGCGGGGCGCCACCACGGGCAGACCGGACGCGTGCGCCTCCTGCACCGTCTGGCCGAAGGTCTCCTCCGAGCCGGTATGCACGAAGAGGTCGAAGGCCGCGTACGCCGTGCCGAGCTCCGCTCCCCCGAGCCGCCCGAGCCAGGTCACCGGCATTCCGCGCAGCTCGCGCGCCACCTGATCGCGCGCCGGGCCGTCGCCGACGATCGCGAGCGCGACGCCGGGCAGTCCGCGCAGGGCGCGCAGCCGCTCCACCTGCTTCTCGGGCGCGACACGGCCGACGTAGCCGACCACGACCTCGCCGTCGGGCGAGAGCCGCTCGCGGAGTGCGGCAGCCGCGGGCGTCCTCCGGTGGTTCGGGTGGTAGCGCTCGAGGTCGACGCCGCGGCCCCAGCGCTCCACCCGGCGGACGCCGGCCTGGCGGAGGTCGGCCTCGGAGGCGGACGACGGGGCCAGGGTCAGGTCGGCGCCCTCGTGCACCCAGCGCACGTACCTCCACGCGATGGCGGAGGTCATCCCGAGCCCGTTGCGGCGCGCGAAACCGGCGACGTCGGTCTGGTAGATCGCGACGGACGGCACGCCGAGCCGGTTGCAGGCCGCGATCGCCTGCGCGCCGAGGAAGAAGGGGGACGCCGCGTGCAGCACGTCCGGCTGGAACCGGGCCAGGATGCGCTGCACCTGCGGGCTCGGCAGCCCGACCGGGAACTGCCGGTACGCGATCGACGGCACCTGGTGGATGCGGAAGCCGCGGTACTCGGCGGGCGCGCCCGCGTCGGGGCAGATGACGATCGCCTCGTGGCCGTGGTCGGCGAGGTGGTCGAGCACGCGGAGGACGCTGGTCGTCACTCCGTTGACGGTGGGGAGGAAGCTCTCGCTCACGACGGCGACCCGCATGGCCTCATGGTCCCGGCCGGGGGTTGCCCCGGTGTTGCCCCTCCGTGAACGGCCGGTGAGCGGCACCCGTCGGTATCCTTTCGGCATGAGTCACCGGACCCTGCCCCTCGACCGTTTCTACAGCGTGATCCCCGCCGGAGGGATCGGATCGCGGCTGTGGCCGCTGTCGCGGGCGGAGGCGCCGAAGTTCCTGCACGATCTGACCGGTTCCGGCCAGACCCTCCTGCGCGACACCTGGGACCGCCTGGCCCCGATCTCCGGCGAGCAGCGCGTGATGGTCGTCACCGGCCGGGCGCACCGGGCGGCGGTCGAGGACCAGCTGCCGGCGCTGCGCGACCCGAACGTGGTGCTCGAGTCCGAGCCGCGCGACTCCACCGCCGCCATCGGGCTGGCCGCGGCCATCCTCGAACGGCGGGAGCCCGGGGTCATCATCGGCTCGTTCGCCGCCGACCACGTCATCAAGAACGTCCCGCTCTTCACCGCCGCCGTCCGCGAGGCGTTCGCCGCGGCCGACGCCGGTTACATCACGACGATCGGCATCAAGCCGACGGAGCCGGCGGTCGGCTTCGGCTACATCCACGCCGGCGAGCCGCTCACGGTGGCCGGCGCGCCGAGCGCCCTGCTCGTCCGCTCCTTCGTGGAGAAGCCGGACCTCGCCACCGCGGAGAAGTACCTCGCCGGCGGCGACCACCTCTGGAACGCCGGGATGTTCATCTCGCGCGCCGACCGCCTCCTGGAGGAGATCGGCCGCAGCAAGCCCGCGCTGCTGGCGGGCCTGCTGGAGCTCGCGGAGGCCTGGGACGACCCCGCGACCCGCGGCCCCGCCGTCGACCGCATCTGGCCGAACCTCGAGAAGATCGCGATCGACTACGCGGTCGCCGAGCCCGCGGCCGCCGCCGGGCGGCTGGCCGTCGTGCCCGGCTACTTCGACTGGGACGACGTCGGCGACTTCGCGTCGCTGGCCAAGCTGAACTCCGGCGGCCGCAAGTCCGACCTGGCGATCCTCGGCGAGAACGCGCGCGTGCTCGCGGACTCGTCCAGCGGGATCGTGGTCAGCCAGACGAAGCGCGTGATCAGCCTCATCGGCGTGAAGGACATCGTCGTGGTCGACACCCCGGACGCGCTCCTGGTCACGACCAGCGAGAACGCACAGCGGGTGAAGGCGGTGGTCGACGCCCTGAAGGTGACCGGCTCGACCGACGTGCTTTAGACGCGACCCCGCTAGAGCTCGCGCGCGATCCGCGCGAACTCGGCGTCGTCCAGCTGGATGCCCACGTCGGTGAGCCGCTGGCGCAGCAGCGCCTCGCCGTCCTCCTCCGGGCGCAGCCGCACGTCGGCGCGCACCTGCTGCACCACTCCCGCGAGCCGCTCCTCGTCGGAGGCCTCGGTGCTGCCGTCCATCGTCGGTTCATCCTGCGTCATGGCACGACGCTACGCCCGCCCCCGGCGCGGTCAAGCTCTGCGCCGGCCCCGCCGCGGTTATCTCGACGTCGAGATAACCAAGGGCAGCCTAAGAAGCGTTCCGCCGGGTCGCGGCATAGACTTGCACTGCGCTTCTGGCGCTCCCATCCAGCATGCAACCAGGGAGGGTTGTCCGTGTCAGACCAAGCGGTAGGCACCCTGAAGCCGGCGTCGAACCGGCCGGGCGGCACACTGTACCGCGGCCGGGAGGGGATGTGGTCGTGGGTGCTGCACCGCATCACCGGTGTCGCGATCTTCTTCTTCCTGCTCGTCCACATCCTGGACACCTCGCTCATCCGCGTCAGCCCCGAGGCGTACAACGCGGTGATCGGCACCTACAAGAACCCGATCATGGGGCTCGGCGAGGTCGCCCTGGTCGCCGCGATCGTGTTCCACGCCTTCAACGGCATCCGGATCATCCTGATCGACTTCTGGAGCAAGGGCGTCAAGTACCAGAAGGTCATGTTCTGGATCGTGATCGGCCTGTGGGTCGTGCTGATGGCCGGCTTCGTCCCGGTGCAGCTCATGCACATCTTCGCGGAGGGGAACTGACGTGACGACCATCGAAGCACCGCGCACCCCCGCCCGTCCGGCGCGCAAGGGCGTCAACTGGGAGAAGTGGGGCTGGATCTACATGCGGCTCTCCGGCCTCGTGCTGATCGTCCTGATCTTCGGTCACCTGCTGATCAACCTCGTCCTCGGCGACGGCGTCAAGCAGATCGACTTCGCCTTCGTCGCGGGCAAGTACGCCACGCCGTTCTGGCAGGTCTGGGACCTGCTCATGCTGTGGCTGGCGCTCATCCACGGCGGCAACGGCATGCGCACGCTGGTCAACGACTATGCGCACAACCGCACGGTCAACCGCATCCTGCGCTGGGCGGTCTACGCCGCCGTCGTCGTGCTGATCGTGCTCGGCACGCTCGTGATCTTCACCTTCGACCCCTGTCCGGCGGGCGCGGCGGCCGACCAGCTGCCGTCCTTCTGCCCGGCGCGCTGACGCAACCGGCTCCGACGTAAAGGCACCTGTGACAACCGCAACGACTGAATCGACCGTCATCGACGGCGTCCACTACCACGAGTTCGACATCGTCATCGTCGGCGCCGGCGGCGCCGGGATGCGCGCCGCCATCGAGGCGGGGCCGCACGCCCGCACGGCGGTCATCTCGAAGCTCTACCCCACCCGCTCCCACACCGGCGCGGCGCAGGGCGGCATGGCCGCGGCGCTCGCCAACGTGGAAGAGGACAGCTGGGAGTGGCACACCTTCGACACCGTCAAGGGCGGCGACTACCTCGTCGACCAGGACGCGGCCGAGATCCTCGCCAAGGAGGCGATCGACGCCGTCATCGACCTCGAGAACATGGGCCTGCCGTTCAACCGCACGCCGGAGGGCAAGATCGACCAGCGCCGGTTCGGCGGTCACACCCGCGACCACGGCAAGGCGCCGGTGCGCCGGGCCTGCTACGCGGCCGACCGCACGGGCCACATGATCCTGCAGACGCTGTTCCAGAACTGCGTCAAGCTCGGCATCAACTTCTTCAACGAGTTCTACGTGCTCGACCTGATCATGACCGACGTGGACGGCGTCCCCCAGCCCGCGGGCGTCGTCGCCTACGAGCTGGCCACCGGCGAGCTGCACGTGTTCCACTCGAAGGCCGTCATCTTCGCGACCGGCGGCTTCGGCAAGATCTTCAAGACGACCTCCAACGCCCACACCCTCACCGGTGACGGCGTCGGCATCGTCTGGCGCAAGCGCCTCCCGCTGGAGGACATGGAGTTCTTCCAGTTCCACCCGACCGGTCTGGCCGGCCTCGGCATCCTCCTCACCGAGGGCGCCCGCGGCGAGGGCGCGATCCTCCGCAACGCCAGCGGCGAACGGTTCATGGAGCGCTACGCCCCGACCATCAAAGACCTCGCGCCGCGCGACATCGTCGCCCGCTGCATGGTCCAGGAGGTCGCGGAGGGCCGTGGCGCCGGCCCCAACAAGGACTACGTGCTGCTCGACTGCACGCACCTCGGCGCCGAGGTCCTCGAGACCAAGCTGCCGGACATCACCGAGTTCGCCCGCACCTACCTGGGCGTCGACCCGGTCGTCGAGCCGGTCCCGGTGATGCCGACCGCGCACTACGCGATGGGCGGCATCCCGACCAACACCGCGGCCGAGGTGCTGCGCGACAACACGACCGTCGTCCCCGGCCTCTACGCCGCGGGCGAGTGCGCGTGCGTGTCGGTGCACGGCTCGAACCGCCTGGGCACCAACTCCCTGCTCGACATCAACGTCTTCGGCAAGCGCGCCGGCAACAACGCCGTCGAGTACGTCAAGACCGCCGGGTTCGTCCCGCTGCCGGAGGACCCGGCGCGCGGCGTCCGCGAGATGATCGAGGGCCTCCGCTCCTCCACCGGCACCGAGCGCATCGCCGCGATCCGCAAGGAGCTGCAGGACGAGATGGACCGCAACGCGCAGGTGTTCCGCACCGACGAGTCGCTGGCGCAGGTCACCGAGACCATCCACGGCCTCCGCGACCGCTACCGCAACGTCGTCGTGCAGGACAAGGGCAAGCGCTACAACACCGACCTCCTGGAGGCGGTGGAGCTCGGCTTCCTGCTCGACCTCGCCGAGGTCGTCGTCTACTCCGCGCGCAACCGCAAGGAGTCCCGCGGCGGCCACATGCGCGACGACTTCCCGAAGCGCGACGACGAGAACTACATGCAGCACACCATGGCCTACCTCACCGGCGACCCGCATTCGTCCGATGCCGCAGACCACATCACGCTCGATTGGAAGCCCGTCGTCGTGACCCGCTACCAGCCGATGGAGAGGAAGTACTGATGTCGACCGCCGTGCTCGAGACTCCCCCGGCCCCCGAGGCCCCGGTCCAGTCGTTCACCGTCACCCTGATCATCCGCCGCTTCGACCCGGACGTGGACACGGAGCCGCGCTGGCAGGACTTCGACGTCGAGATGTACCCCACCGACCGCATCCTCGACGCCCTGCACAAGATCAAGTGGGAGCAGGACGGCTCGCTGACGTTCCGCCGCTCGTGCGCCCACGGCATCTGCGGCTCGGACGCCATGCGCATCAACGGCCGCAACCGCCTCGCCTGCAAGACGCTGATCAAGGACCTGGACATCTCCAAGCCGATCTACGTCGAGGCGATCAAGGGCCTCCCGCTGGAGAAGGACCTCATCGTCGACATGGAGCCGTTCTTCGCCTCCTACCGCGAGGTGCAGCCGTTCCTCGTCGCGAACTCGAAGCCCGAGAAGGGCAAGGAGCGCATCCAGTCGGTCGCCGACCGCGCCCGCTTCGACGACACCACCAAGTGCATCCTCTGCGCCGCGTGCACGTCGTCCTGCCCGGTGTTCTGGACCGACGGCCAGTACTTCGGTCCTGCCGCGATCGTCAACGCGCACCGCTTCATCTTCGACTCGCGCGACGACAACTCGCAGGTGCGCCTCGACATCCTCAACGACAAGGAGGGCGTGTGGCGCTGCCGCACGACCTTCAACTGCACCGACGCGTGCCCCCGCGGCATCCAGGTGACGCAGGCGATCGCGGAGGTCAAGCAGGCCATCATGCGCGGCAAGCGCTGAATGCGCGGCAAGCCCTGACCTGACTCTCCTTTGACTCCGCCATCCCGCTGGCCCAGCGGGATGGCGGAGTTTTTCGTACCCCGGTAGAGTGACGGATCGTGCCCGGCCGGGCATGAACCCGTCTACGAACCCGAGGATCCCGCATGGCCTCCGCCCACGACTTCTTCCTGCTCGGCGACCACGACGCCGCCCGGCAGATCGTCGCCTCCACGCTCCAGCAGAACGGCTTCGCCGTCACCGCCACCCCGACCGGCGGCCTGCTGGCCAAGCGCGGCAGTGCGGCGGCGACCGTCTGGCTGGGCGCGATGGCCGGCAAGAACTTCCACGTGTCCTTCACCGTGGACTTCATGGTCGACCAGCAGGGCCGCCTCGTCGCACGCCTCAACCGCAACATGGCCGGCGGCGTCCTGAAGGGCGGGGCCATCGGCGCCGCCAAGACCGACACCGCGTTCCAGGAGACGGCCAACGCGCTGGCCGCCGCGCTCCACAACGCGGGCGTGCTGGCCGACAGCGTCTCGCAGAAGTAGTCCGTCCCCCTTCCATCCGATCGGAGCAGCCTCACCATGACCGACCAGAACCCGAACGCCTACCCGCCCGCCCCGCAGCCGGCCTACGCGCCGTACCCGACGCAGCAGAACGGCACCAACGTCCTCGCGATCATCGCGCTCGTCGGCGCCTTCATCTTCCCGCTCGCGGGCGTGATCTGCGGGCACATCGCGCTCAGCCAGATCAAGCGCACCGGTGAGAACGGACGCGGGCTCGCCATCGCCGGCCTCGTGATCGGCTACATCTACATCGGCTTCATCGTGCTGGCCGTCACCCTCGCGATCGTCGGCGGCCTCATCGCCGCGTCGGTCGGGTCCGGCTACTCGTACTGACCCCAGCGCGACAGAGCCCCGGCGGCCGCGCCTCCCGCGTGGACACCGGGGCTCTGGCGCGCGGGCCACCGTGGATATCCTGAGCCGGTGGCCAAGAAGTCGCACCCCGCGCACGAGCGGGCGCAGCCGGACCCGTCGGTGCAGCGCGCCGAGGGCACGGTCGAGCCGAGCGAGACGCTGAAGGAGCGCCTGCTCGACGCCGCCGAGCCGTTGAAGGAGCGGCTGGAGCGTCCGGTCGCGCGCGTCTCCCGCTGGACCAAGTGGGTGCAGGCCTGGCGGCCGTACCGCGTGTACATCAACTACTCGCACTCCGACGGCAACCTCCGCGCGGCCGGGATGGGGTTCCAGTCGCTGTTCGCGGTGTTCGCCGCGGTGTGGCTCGGCTTCTCGGTGGCGAGCTACTGGCTGGCGAACAATCCCGACATCTTCCAGGCGCTGGTGATCATCATCAACCGGGCGGTGCCGGGGCTGATCGCGACCGACACCACCCCGGGCGTCATCAGCCCGGCGCAGCTGCAGCAGGCGACCGCCTTCGGCTGGGCCGGCGTTGTCGCGGCGGTCAGCCTCCTCTGGACCGCCATCGGCTGGCTGTACTACACGCGCCAGGCGGTGCGCGCGGTCTTCGGGCTGAGCCGCGACACGACGAACTACGTCGTGCAGAAGCTGCGCGACCTCGTCCTGTCGCTGGCCTTCGGGATCGTGCTGATCGTGTCGGCGCTGCTCACGATCGCCAGCACGCAGACGCTGACGTTCCTCCTCGACATGCTGGGGCTGAGCTCCGACTCGTTCTGGACGACCGCCGTGACGCGCTTCTCCGGCCTGATGGTGTCGGTCGCGCTCAACATCTTCACGCTCGGCGCCATGTTCCGCGTCATGTCGCGGGTGGCCATCCCGTGGCGCAACCTGTTCTTCGGAGTGCTGCTGGGCTCGCTCGTGCTGGCCGGGCTGAGCGCGCTCGGCGGCCTGCTGCTGACCGGGGCGACGAAGAATCCCCTGCTCGCGACCTTCGCCGTCTTCGTCGGCCTCCTGCTCTGGTTCAACCTCATCTCGCGCGTGATCCTGCTGTCGGCCTCCTGGATCGCGGTCGGGATGTTCGACCGCGGCCTCTCGCCACGGATGGTCACCGCGGAGCAGGCCGCGGCCGAGAAGGCGGCGGCCGAGCACGAGGCGAGGGTGCTCGTCGCGCGGGCCGAGCTGGACTCCGCGCAGCGCGACCTCGCCGAGGCGCGCTGGCTGTCCCGGCTGCGTGCGCAGCGACGGGTCGAGAAGGCGGTCAACCGCCTCGACGACCTGCTCGACGGGGGCCGGCTGCCGAAGAACGCCGTCGGCGGTCCCCGGTAGGCTGGAGGCATGCCCTCGAAGCCCTTGCGCATCGCCACGATCAACGCCAACGGCATCCGCGCCGCCTTCCGCAAGGGCATGGGCTCCTGGCTCGAGGGGCGCGACGTCGACATCCTCGCCATCCAGGAGGTGCGGGCGTCGACCGACGACCTCCAGCAGCTCTTCGGCGACGAGTGGGACGTCGTCCACGACCCTGCGACCGCGAAGGGCCGCGCGGGCGTGGCCATCGCCAGCCGTCACCGCGCCGCCATCCACCGGGTCGAGCTGGGCCCGACGGAGTTCGACAGCGCCGGGCGCTGGCTCGAGGCCGACTACGAGGTCAACGGCACCGTCGTCACGGTCGTGAGCACGTACGTCCACTCGGGCGAGGCCGGCACCGACAAGCAGGTCGAGAAGTACCGCTTCCTCGACGCGATGGAGGCGCGCCTCCCGCAGCTGCAGAAGCACAGCGAGCTCGCGGTGGTGCTGGGCGACCTCAACGTGGGCCACCGCACCCTCGACATCAAGAACTGGAAGGGCAACGTCAAGAAGGCCGGCTTCCTCCCCGAGGAGCGCGCCTACTTCGACCGGTTCCTCGGCGCCGAGGGCGATCCGCGCTACAACGCCGGCGCCGGGCTCGGCTGGGTCGACGTCGGCCGTCGTCACGCGGGCGAGGTCGAGGGCCCGTACACGTGGTGGTCGTGGCGCGGCAAGGCGTTCGACAACGACTCCGGCTGGCGGATCGACTACCAGCTGGTCACCCCGGCCCTCGCCGAGCGGGTGCAGGACTACGCGGTCGACCGCGCCGACGCCTACGACGAGCGATGGTCCGACCACGCCCCCGTGGTCGTCGACTACGCCGTCTGAACCCGCACCCATTCATCCGAGGACACGAACATGACTTCACTCCCCCGTCTCTACTCCGGCATGCAGCCGTCGGCCGACTCGCTGCACCTGGGCAACTACGTCGGCGCGCTGCTGCAGTGGAAGGACCTGCAGAACACGCACGACGCCTTCTTCTCGGTCGTCGACCTGCACGCGATCACCGTCGCGCAGGATCCCGCCGAGCTGCGCGAGAAGACGCGCCGCACCGCCGCGCAGTACATCGCGGCCGGGATCGACCCGTCCGCCTCCACCCTGTACGTGCAGTCGCACGTGCCGGCCCACGCGCAGCTCGCCTGGGTGCTCAACACGATCACCGGCTTCGGCGAGGCGTCGCGCATGACGCAGTTCAAGGACAAGTCGGCCAAGCAGGGAGCGGAGGCCACCTCGGTGGGCCTCTTCGCCTACCCGGTGCTCATGGCCGCCGACATCCTGCTGTTCGAGGCCCAGGTCGTGCCGGTCGGCGACGACCAGCGCCAGCACGTCGAGCTGACGCGCGACCTCGCGGAGCGGTTCAACAGCCGCTTCGGCGACACGTTCGTCGTGCCGCAGGCGATGACCCTCAAGGAGAGCGCGCGCATCTACGACCTCCAGAACCCGGAGTCGAAGATGTCGAAGTCGTCGGAGTCCGGCGCCGGAATCGTGTGGCTGCTCGACGAGCCGTCGGTCACGCGCAAGAAGATCATGCGCGCCGTCACCGACACCGACGGCGTGGTCGCGTACGACCGCGCGGGCAAGCCGGGCGTCTCCAACCTCCTGAGCATCTACTCGGCGCTCAGCGGACGCACGATCGAGAGCATCGAGGTCGAGTACGAGGGCAAGGGCTACGGCGACCTCAAGAAGGGCCTCGTGGAGGTCGTGGTCGACACCTTCGCGCCGATCCGCGAGCGTGCACTCGAGCTGCTCGCCGACCCGGCGGAGCTCGACCGCATCCTGGCCGTCAACGCCGACCGGGCGAGCGAGATCGCCGAGGCCACGCTGGCCACGGCGTACGAGCGCGTCGGGTTCCTGCGGCGGACCCGCTGATGGCGCTGCCACCCGCCGGGCCCGTGACGCTCACCGGCTCGCGGGTGGTGCTGTCCGCGCCCGTCGAGGCGGACATCGACCGCATCACGGAGCTCTGCCAGGACCCGGCCGTCGCCGAGTGGACGACCGTGCCGCAGCCGTACAGGCGCGCGGACGCCGAGACCTTCGTCGGCGTCGTGGTGGCCGACGGCTGGGTGAGCGGTCGGTCGTGCACCTGGGCGATCCGGGACTCCGGCGCGCCGGACGCTGACGGCGGCCGCGGTCTCCTCGGGATGGTCGGCCTCGACTCCATCGCCGACGGTCAGGCCGAGATCGGCTTCTGGCTGGCCCCTGAGGCGCGCGGCACCGGCCTGATGTCCGAGGCGGTCTCCCTGGTGCTCGACTTCGCGTTCGCGGAGCCGCCCGCCGGGCTCGGCCTGCAGCGCGTCGAGTGGCACGCCTTCGCCGGCAACGTCGCAAGTGCAGCGGTCGCCCGGCGCGCCGGCTTCCGGTTCGAGGGCTTCAGCCGGCTCGGCGCCGTGCAGCGCGGTGCTCGCCGCGACGACTGGCAGGCGGGGCTGCTCCGCGACGACCCGCGGCAGCAGGCCCACGGCTGGCCGCCCGAGACGGGCGCCGAACGGTGACGCCGCCGAGCGTCGTGCTGTTCGACCTCGACGACACGCTCTTCGCGCACCGAGCAGCCGTCGAGTCCGGCATCCGCGCCTACGCGGAGGCGCTGGGCGAGCCGTACGGGCGGCTGGAGACGGCCGAGCTCACGGCGCTGTGGCACGACCTGGAGGAGGAGCACTACCACTCGTACCTCGCAGGCCGACTCGACTTCGAGGGCCAGCGCCAGGCCCGCGCCCGCGACTTCGCGGCGCGCCACGGCGTCTCGCTGACGCCGGAGCAGGCCAGCGCCTGGTTCGCCGAATACTTCGAGCACTACGTCGCCGCGTGGACGCTCCACGACGACGCCCTCCCCTGCCTGGATGCGCTCGCGGCCTCCCTCCCGGGGGTGCGCTTTGGTCTGATCACCAACGGCGACCTGGCGTTCCAGCGGCGCAAGGTGGAGGTGGTGGCACTGGATGCGCGTATCCCCGTGCTCGTCGCATCGGGAGAGGTGGGCGTCGCCAAGCCGGACGTCGCGATCTTCCACCACGCCTGCGCCCTGTTCGACGTGCAGCCGTCGGAGGCGGCCTACATCGGCGACCGCCTCCGCACCGATGCGATCGGCGCGGCGCGCGCCGGACTGACTGGCGTCTGGCTGAACCGGCGGGAGGCGGTGCCGGAGCCCGCCGAGGCGGAGGAGGCGCGGGAGGCCGGAGTACTGCGGATCACCGGACTGGACGAGCTCGCGAGCGCACTCTCCCCCTGAGAACGCACGAACGCCGCCCGGCTCGGCCGGACGGCGTTCCTGTGCGGATCGTTACGCGTTGCGCACGTCGTCATCCACCCAGTCGAAGGTCTTGGTGACGGCCTTCTTCCAGAGGCGGAGCTGGCGCTCGCGCTCCTCGTCGCCCATCTGCGGGGTCCAGCGGCTGTCCTCCTGCCAGTTCTTGCGCAGGTCGTCCAGGTTCTCCCAGAAGCCCACGGCGAGGCCGGCGGCGTAGGCGGCGCCGAGCGCGGTCGTCTCGGCGACGACCGGGCGGATGACCGGCACGCCCAGGATGTCGGCCTGGAACTGCATGAGGAGGTTGTTGGCGATCATGCCGCCGTCCACCTTCAGCTCCGACAGCTGCACACCGGAGTCGGCATTGACCGCGTCCAGCACCTCGCGGGTCTGGAAGGCGGTCGCCTCCAGCACGGCGCGGGCGATGTGGCCCTTGTTGACGTAGCGGGTGAGGCCGACGAGCGCGCCGCGCGCGTCCGCCCGCCAGTACGGGGCGAACAGGCCCGAGAACGCCGGCACGAAGTACGCGCCGCCGTTGTCGTCGACCGTCTTGGCCAGCTCCTCGATCTCCGGGGCGCTGGAGATGATGCCCAGGTTGTCACGCAGCCACTGCACCAGCGAGCCGGTGACGGCGATCGAGCCCTCCAGCGCGTAGTGCGGCGCCGCGTCTCCCAGCTTGTAGCCGAGGGTCGTGAGCAGCCCGTTCTTGGAGTGGACGATCTCCTCACCCGTGTTGAAGATGAGGAAGTTGCCGGTGCCGTAGGTGTTCTTGGACTCGCCGGTGTCGAAGGCGGCCTGGCCGAACGTGGCGGCCTGCTGGTCGCCGAGGATGCCGGCGACCGGGACCTCGCGGAGCAGGCTGGACGACTCCACCTGGCCGTAGACCTCGGACGAGCTCTTGATCTCGGGCAGCATCGACTTCGGCACGCCGAACACCTCGAGGATGTCGTCGCGCCAGCTCAGCGTCTCCAGGTCCATGAACAGGGTGCGGGAGGCGTTGGTCACGTCGGTGGCGTGCACGCCGCCGTCCGGTCCGCCGGTGAGGTTCCACAGCACCCAGGAGTCGGTCGTGCCGAAGAGGAGGTCGCCCGCCTCGGCGCGCTCGCGGGCTCCCTCGACGTTCTCGAGGATCCACACGATCTTGGTGCCGGAGAAGTAGGTCGCCAGCGGGAGGCCGACGATCTGCTTGAAGCGCTCGACGCCGCCGTCCGCCGCGAGGCGGTCGACGATCGGCTGCGTGCGGGTGTCCTGCCAGACGATGGCGTTGTAGACCGGCTCACCGGTGTTCTTGTCCCACACCACCGCGGTCTCGCGCTGGTTGGTGATGCCCACGGCCGCGATGTCGTGGCGGGTCAGATCGGCCTTGGACAGCGCCTGGCCGATGACCTCACGCGTGTTGTTCCAGATCTCGACCGGGTTGTGCTCGACCCAGCCGGCCTTCGGGAAGATCTGCTCGTGCTCCAGCTGTCCGGTCGAGACGATCGACCCTGACTTGTCGAAGATGATCGCGCGCGTGCTGGTCGTGCCCTGGTCGATAGCGACGACGTAGTCGGCCATGGATAACTCCTTTGTTCTGGGGTGGGGCTGAGAAGGGGGCCGGCCGCGGGGGGCCGGCCGCCCCCCGCGGGGGGGGGGGGGGGGGGGGGGTGGTGTTAGGGGGGGGCGCCCCCCCCGGCCCCC